>CALKMT010000066.1 GCA_938091715.1 uncultured Litorivicinus sp. | reverse complement strand
CATGACCTTGATCCCGGCCTTGGCTGCCCGGTATCCCGGCTCGAATCGCCGTCAGGGATTTTTGCAGCGTGGGCTTAGCCTGCCCTGGATTACCCGGGCCTTTGCCGGCCTGCTGCGCATCACCACCCGCTTTACGCCCCTGGGGATTGCCCTGGGCATGTTGCCGGGGCTGGCCGGATTTGCTTTGGTTGGCACCTTGGGCATGCAGTTCTTTCCGGCTGCGGATCGGGACCATTTCGAGGTCAAGGTGACCTTTGCGCCCAGCCAAACCATGGCTCAGACCCAGGCGGCGTATCAGGTGGCCTACGATCTGATCGACCAGCAGATCTCGCCAGCCTCACAAAGCTGGGTGTTGGGTGAAAGTCATCCGGCGGTGTATTACAACCAAATTCCGGATCAGCAACGCAACGACGCCTACATGCAGGGCATTCTGACCTTTGACAGCGCGCAGGAATCCCGTGCGGCGATTGACAGCGTCCAGGCCTTGCTGGATCAGGCACTGCCCAGTGCCCGGGTGGTGGTGCTGCCCTTTGGCCAGGGCCCGCCGGTGGCCTTTCCCCTGGCGTTTCGAGTATTTGGCGACGACCTGGGCGAGCTGGCCCGGATCGGGGTCGAGATGCGTCAAGCGTTGCAGAGCCACCCGGAGGTGTTGCACACCACCGCCACGATTAATCAAGACGGCCTGCGATTGGGTTTTCAGCCGGACGAGGACCGCCTAAGGGCCCTGGGGCTCAGTCTGTCTGACCTGTCCGGCGAGTTGACCGCTCTAACCGAAGGGTGGCCCGGCGGCTCCTTGATGGAGGGCCAGGATGAAATGCCGATCGTGGTGCGCTATCAAGCCGAGGATCGACAGGCGCTGGGGCGCCTGGATTCGGCCCGGCTGTACACCGTAGATGGATCCGCGGTGCCGCTGAATACCCTGGGGCAGTGGGTGCTTGAGCCCGAGCCCGCCTCGATTTCACGCTACAACGGTGAGCGACTCAACACCGTGGGCGGGTGGTTGGTGACCGGTGCTCTGGCGCTGGAGGTCACCACGGATGTTCAAGATGCCTTGCAACAGATCGAATTGCCTGCGGGGTATCGACTGGAAATTGCCGGTGAAAGCGAAGAGCAAGCGAACTCGGTTGGGGCCTTGGCGGCCTATCTGCCGGTTTTGTTGGTCGGCATTATCGCCACTTTGATCCTGTCGTTCCGCTCGATTCGTATTGCCGGCGTTATCCTGTTTTTGGGTAATTTTTTTCGGTCGGCTCAGGGCTTCTGGCCTTGGTGTTTTCCGGAGTCCCGCTGGGGTTCAATCCGATCCTGGGCACCGCAGGCTTGATGGGGGTTGCGATCAATGGCTCGATTGTCGTGCTGGCCGCCATTCAGGCCGATCCCCAGGCCCGGCAGGGCGATGTGACGGCCTTGGTCAACGCCGCGATGGGCTGCACTCGACACATTCTGAGTACCACATTGACCACCATTGGCGGCTTTTTGCCCCTGATGTTGGGCGGGGGATTGTTCTGGCCGCCGTTGGCGGTGGTGATCGCAGGCGGCGTTGGCTTCAGTATTTTGCTGGCCTTGGTCCTGACGCCTGCCATTTATCGGGTCGTGATGTGGTATCGGCCAAAAACCGAGGTCGCCACCCAGCCGGTTTAAGCGGTTTGCTACGCTGGTGAAGGGGGGCGGGGATCTCTAAACTGCCGCCATGGATGAAAAATGGATGCGCATGGCGCTCGCCCAAGCCCGACGTGGGGCAGCGCTTAACGAGGTGCCGGTCGGCGCCTTGGTGGTCAAAGAGAATCGCCTGGTCGGCGTGGGCTTTAATCAGCCGATCGGCACCCACGATCCCACCGCGCACGCCGAGATGGTGGCCATGCGGGATGCCGCGCGCACACTGGGCAACTATCGTTTAAGTGGCTGTGATTTGTACGTTACGCTGGAACCCTGCGGTATGTGTGTCGGTGGGATTGTGCATGCGCGCATTCGACGTGTGGTATTTGGGGCCAGCGAACCCAAATCCGGTGCCTGCGTCAGTCAGCACCGGGGCTTTGAGCAGCCCTGGTTGAATCATCGGGTCGAGGCGACGGGTGGTGTGCTGGCGCCACAGGCCAGCGCCTTGATGTCCGAGTTCTTTGCCCGCCGGCGTCAGGAATCTAAACAGTAAACGTGATACGCCTCGGCGTGGTACTGATCCACCGCGGTGCCGCAGTGTTCGGCCTCTTGTGGCAGGGCGTCCCCAGAGCGGGTGACTTTTAAGGTTTTGACTTCCCGGGCCGCGCCCGGGTCGGTGTCGACTTCGACCCAGACCCAGATTTCTTTGGCGTTGGTCATAAAGCTGGAATAAACAAATTGATGCTCGCGGGTCAGCTCGATGGTTTTGGGTTCGCCGTGGGGCGTGAGCACGTACTTGTGTACCGTCTTCATGACTTATCCTTCTGGGTTTCGTAATTCCGCCAACAAACTTTCTTGGCTGTCCTTGATCAGCAAGGCGTTGTAATAGTTGCGGATATTGTCGACGTAGGCAACGGCTTCGTTGCCCCGTGCCCGCCCGTTCTTAAATTTGACGTCGCGCTTGGCTTTAAGTGGCAGGGCCGCTCGAATGTCCTGCCATTGGTTGGGATCGCCGCCAGTTTGCTCCACGTGACGTCGTACATCCGTCAGGTGACCGTAGCCCAGATTGTAGGCCGCCAGTGCCATCCAGGTGCGATCCGGTTCCGGGATGGTGTCCGGCAGTCGATCCCGGGTTTTACGTAAATAGCGGGCGCCACCAAAAATACTTTGCCGGGCATCCAGCCGGTTAGTCACGCCCATTTCCTTGGCGGTGGGCAACGTCAGCATCATCACTCCGCGCACTCCAGTCGGTGATTTGGCGCGGCGCCGCCAATGACTTTCTTGGTAGCCGATGGCGGCCAACAGCAAAGGATCCTGGTCGGTATCGACGCCTGCGTCGGCAAAATGCTGCCAGTGCACCGACAGCCGATCTTGGATGTGGTTGTCAAAACTGCGAGCCGCAAAACCCTGCAAGGGTTGGCCGGGCAGATGGCGGACAATCACGTCGTCTAACTCGCCGCTGCGTTGCGCCCGGGCAATAATTTGGTTGAGTGCCCGGCGAATTTTTCCATCCGAGCCCTTGCCCATGGGCCAGCCCAACAGCACCGAGTCCCCGACGGGCAGGGCGTTAAGCTCCAAATGCGCAGCCCGGGCCAAATCAAACTGGGCCTGTTGCACGAGCGCCACGGGCACTCTGCCCTCGGCTACGCCGCGCATCAGGGAAAAAGCATCCTGATCCGGGTAGGGGCGCAGTTTGCCAATCAATACTTGCTGTTCTCGGGCAAAGGCCAACGCGCTTTCATGGGCCGCCACCGCGACGCTTGAGATGTCCAATTGGGACAAATCTGGTGGTTCTTGATCGGCGCTGTAAGCCAGCACGTACTGGTCTTCCAGGATCCAATCGCTGAACTCGACCTGCTGATTCCAGGTTTGCAGGATCGGCAACGAGACCGCGGCCAGATCCGCTTGACCGGCGGCCAGGGTCTCAATGATCAGGCGATCGTCGTTCAGTTCGATCTGCTCCAACGGCCGACCCAGTCGTTTGGCCAGGCGCTCGGCCAGCTCTAAATCCAGGCCTGACAGCCCCCAGGGACGATCCCAAAACGTCGAATTGGTCGGCTTGATCAGAACCCGCAAGGGTTCCTTGGCGACGCTTGGGGTTGTGTCAGAGGCCGGGGGACCCTCGCAGCCGATCAACAAGAGCACCAGCAGGGCGGATAAAAAACGCATACCGCACAGTTTAGCGCGCCGCTGGGGAAATGTTTTTGCTATTATCCGCGCCTTGATTTTTCGGGAGTCGTTCATGCGCGTCATTTATGGGCAGGAAGCCTATCCAACCTACGAAATCACCCGGCGCCTGGCCGGCTTTGACGGCCAAGCCATCCGCAGTCAGTGGGTTTACTTGATCGATCAGGGACAGGCCACGCTGGACGACGCCAAACTTGAACGCCTGTTGCAGCCCGCCTCACCGCTCGCCTGTTCGCTGATTGTGTGCCCGCGTATTGGCACGCGTTCACCTTGGAGCTCCAAGGCTACGGACATTTTTCACCGAGTCGGCCTGGACGTAAACCGTGTTGAACGGGCGGTGCTGTATTCCGCCGAGGTTGACCTGTCGCCCTATGCCGACCAACTGCACGATCGGATGACCGAAAACGCGTTCGCATCGCTGGATGCGCTGGATGCGTTATTTAGCCACGAGGCGCCCCGGCCCTTAGGTCGCGTCGAACTGGGTTCCGACGCCCAGGCCGCGCTGCAGTCGGCCAACCAGACACTCGGTCTGGCGCTCAGTGAAGACGAGGTGGAGTATCTGGCCGAAGCCTTTGCAGGGTTGGGCCGAGATCCGACCGACGTCGAGTTGATGATGTTTGCCCAGGCCAACTCAGAGCATTGCCGCCACAAAATTTTTAATGCGGACTGGACGATCGATGGCCAGACGCAAAGCAAATCCCTGTTCCGGATGATTCGTGACACCCATGCCGCGGCCCCCGAAGGCGTGGTCAGTGCCTACAGCGATAACGCGGCGGTGGTCGAGGGGCACATGGCGGCACGCCTGTGGCCCAATACCGACGGGCTGTACCAGGTCCACCACGAGCAAGCCCAGATGTTGATGAAGGTGGAAACTCACAACCACCCAACCGCCATCAGTCCTTTTGCCGGGGCGGCCACCGGCGCTGGTGGCGAGATCCGCGACGAGGGCGCGACCGGACTGGGCGCCAAGCCCAAAGCCGGCTTGACCGGATTCACAACCTCGCACCTGCGGATTCCCGGCTTTGAACAGCCCTGGGAGCACCCCGAGAACAAGCCCGAGCGCATCGCCAACCCGCTGCAAATTATGACCGAGGGGCCGATTGGCGGGGCCAGCTTTAACAACGAATTTGGACGTCCCAATTTGTGCGGCTATTTCCGCGACTTTGAGTGGCAGGATTGGGGTTACCACAAGCCGATCATGCTGGCGGGCGGCCTGGGCACAGTGCGTCCCTCGCAAGCGCTCAAATCAGAGTTTCCTGCTGGCAGCCAGTTGGTCGTACTGGGCGGTCCGGGCATGTTGATTGGCCTGGGGGGCGGTGCGGCCAGCTCGGTCGCCTCGGGGGATTCCAGCGCGGCATTGGATTTTGCCAGCGTTCAGCGCGGTAACCCCGAAATGGAGCGCCGTTGCCAAGAAGTCATCGATCATTGCTGGCGCCTGGGTGACGACAATCCGATTATCTTTATCCATGACGTCGGCGCGGGTGGCCTATCCAACGCCTTGCCCGAGCTGGTCAAAGACGGCGGCACGGGTGGCCGATTTGATTTACGGGCCGTGTTAACGGATGAGCCGGGCATGAGTCCGCTCGAGATCTGGTGTAACGAAAGCCAAGAGCGTTACGTCATGGCGATCGATCCAGATCGACTGGAGGCGTTCATCGCCCTGTGCCAGCGCGAGCGTTGCCCCTATGCAGTGGTCGGCCAGGCAACGGACGAGCAACGTCTGGTGGTCGAGGACAGTTTACTGGGCGATACGCCGGTGGATTTGCCCTTGGAAGTGCTGTTTGGCAAGCCGCCTAAAATGCACCGTCAGGTGCAGCGAGCACCGATGGAGTTTTCGCCGATCGAAACCGGTGATCTGACCCTAGAACAGGCCGCGATTAGGGTCCTAGAGCACCCCACGGTAGCATCCAAGAAATTCCTGATCACGATCGGGGATCGGAGTATTACCGGCCTGGTGCATCGCGACCAAATGGTCGGCCCGTGGCAGGTCCCCGTCGCCGACTGCGCGGTTACCTTGCTGGACTTTGAGGGCGATGCGGGCGAGGCGATGAGCATGGGCGAGCGCACACCGGCTGCGATTTTATCGGGTCCCGCCAGTGCCCGGGTTGCCCTGGCCGAAAGTTTGACCAATCTGTTCGCCGCACCGGTGGCGTCGCTTGCGGATGTTCGCCTGAGCGCGAACTGGATGGCCGCTGCCGACCACCAGGACCAGGGTGCGGTCTTGTATGACACCGTGGATGCCCTGTCCCAAGCCTGCCAAACCTTGGGGGTGGCGGTGCCGGTCGGCAAAGATTCGATGTCCATGAAGAGCAAATGGGACCAAGGCCAAAGCGTCTCGCCGGTCTCCTTGGTGGTCACGGCCTTTGCCACCTTGCCCAGTGTTAAAAACAGTCTGACTCCTCAGATGGACACCGACACCGAATCGCAGTTGTGGTGGATTCCGCTGGATCCGCAACTGCCGCTGGGTGCCTCGGTACTGGGCCAGGTTGTGGATCAGATCGGTGACCACGCGCCGGATCTGTCCGACATTACCCAGTTGTCCAGCCTATTGGGCTGGTTGAACCAATTCCGCGACGCGCTGGGTGCCTATCATGACGTCAGCGATGGCGGTCTGTGGGCGAGCTTGTGCGAGATGGCCTTTGCCAGCCGTGCTGGCCTTGAAATCGCGATTCATAAACTGGATCCCTGGCAGGTGCTGTTCTCCGAGACCCCCGGTGTCGTGGTCCAGGTGCCGGTGACCCTGGCTTCCGAAGCCCGTCGAGCCGCTGAAAAAGCGGGCCTGCTGGCCATCCATCTGGGCTCATGCACCCGCGAGCACCAACGTATTCAGGTGGCGTACAAAGGGGAGTTGATCATTGACCGTCCCCGAGCCACGTTGGAGCGCCATTGGAGTCGTGTCAGCTACGAAGTGGCGGCGCGTCGTGACAATCCCGAGTGCGCGCAACAAGAATACATGAGCCTGATTGACGACCAGGACCCGGGCCTAACGCCCCGGGTTACCTTCAAGCCGATCTCGGCCCCCGCTATATTGGGCACCCGTCCCAAGGTGGCCGTGTTGCGTGAGCAAGGCGTTAACGGGCAGATCGAAATGGCCGGGGCCTTTACCTCGGCAGGTTTTGACGCGGTGGATCTGCACATGCAGGACCTGGCCCAGAATCCAGAACTGCTACAACAATTCCAGGGGCTGGCGGCCTGCGGTGGATTCAGCTTCGGCGATGTGTTGGGCGCCGGTGGCGGCTGGGCTGCGGGAATCCTAGAGGCTCCGGCCCTGCGGGATGCCTTCCAAGCCTACTTTGAGCGGCCTGAGACCTTTACCCTGGGCGTCTGTAACGGCTGTCAGATGGTCTCGCGGCTAAAGGACATTATCCCTGGCGCTACGCACTGGCCGGGGTTTGTGCAAAACCACAGCCGGCAGTTTGAAGCGCGCTTGTCGATGGTCGAGGTTATGGAGTCGCCCTCGGTGTTGCTCGATGGCATGCAGGGCAGTCAGCTAATGATTGCTGTGGCCCACGGCGAGGGACGTGTTCAGAGTCAAACCGGTTCTTTAAGTCAGGCCAAGGCGGCCCTTCGCTATGTCGATCATTACGGCCAGCCCGCCGAGCACTATCCGGCCAACCCCAATGGATCCGACGGCGGACTGAACGGCTTTACCAGTGACGACGGCCGCGTGACTATCATGATGCCGCACCCCGAGCGGGTCACCCGGGTGTTGCAACACTCCTGGTCACCCACCGATTGGGGGCAGGGCGACGCTCCTTGGAGCCGGCTGTTCGATAACGCACGGCTGTTTGTTCAGTAGTTATTCATCGATCGGCGGCGGTGGTGGTTTGGGTCTGACCTGAACCGCCAGGGCCTGCAAGGACCTGGGCGTGTCGCGGATTTCAAGCCAAAACACCAGGCGCGGTTCTGGTATGTTGTC
>CALKMT010000065.1 GCA_938091715.1 uncultured Litorivicinus sp. | reverse complement strand
AAAGACGCGCAGTGGAATCCCCGGGACGGCTCATCTTGACTTCAATCGGATCGGACTCGCCCGCCGCGGCCAGGATCGCCAACCCCACCGCTTGCCAGCCGTCCGTATCCCGGCCGTCCACAGAAATGATCTCGTGCCCTGAGGGCAGGCCGGCCTGCGCGGCTGGGCTGTCCGGGGCCACGGCACCGACCACAGGAGCGGCATATTGGGTGCCCGCCATGGCCAACACCGCGTACACCAGGGCTGCAAACATCAGGTTAATGGCGGGGCCTGCGGCGACGATCGCTGCTCGCTGAGGCAATGATTTTTTATCAAAGGAGTGAGCGTATTCCTGCGGGTCGACCTGCCCTTCACGGCTGTCCAACATGCGCACATAGCCCCCCAACGGCAGGGCCGCCAGTTGATAGCGCGTGCCGTCCTGGCCGACCCGACTCCAGATTTTGGGGCCAAATCCGATGGAGAAGGTCAAAACTCGCACGCCGCAACGCCGGGCCACCCAAAAGTGGCCAAATTCGTGAATCGTGATCAGAACGCCCAGTGCTGTTAGCGTGGCAACAATCATCGTCAGGGTCATGCGGATTCCTTGAAATACCATTCGCGCGCTGCGACATCGCAGGCGATTGCTTGTTGTATCTCAGTTATCGGGGCGCTGGCCAAGGCCTGCAACCCTCGATCGACCCACTGGGTGATTTGATCAAAGGGCAATTGGCCTGCCAGAAAATCCGCCACCGCGCATTCGTTGACCGCGTTAAACACAATACAGGCGGACTGCCCGGCTTGGGCTGCCTGTCGGGCCAGTTCGACGCTGGCAAAGCGTTCGTTATCCACCGGCTCAAACTGCAGATCTTGCAACTGCGTCAGATCCAGCGCCTGGGTGTTGCTGGCCATTCGATCGGGCCAGGCCAGGGTGTGCGCAATGGGAATCCGCATGTCGGTCTGTCCCAACTGGGAGATAAACGACCCGTCACGGTACTCGACCAGGCTGTGAATCACGCTTTGGGGGTGGACCACCACCTGAACCTGGCGAGCAGGCACGTTAAACAGATAACAGGCCTCGATCAGCTCGAGCCCTTTGTTCATTAGAGTCGCACTGTCGACAGAAATCTTGCGACCCATCGACCAATTAGGGTGGGCACAGGCCTGCTCGGGCGTAATCTGAGACAGGTCCAATTCGGGCTGGTTACGAAACGGCCCGCCGGAGCAAGTCAGCCAAAGCTGGGCCAATCCCGCCACTGACTGGCCACAGCGGTAGCCGGTGGGCAAGGACTGAAAGATCGCATTGTGCTCGGAGTCCACCGGCAACAGCATCGCGCCGCCCGCTTGGACGGCTTGCATCAGTAAATCCCCAGACATGACGAGGGCTTCTTTGTTGGCCAGGGCAATGGTTTTGCCGGCCTGAGCCGCGGCCAAAGTCGAAGGCAATCCCGCCGCGCCCATGATGGCCGCCATGACGCGATCCACCTCTGGATCCTGGGCCAGCTCGACCAGGCCCGCTTCACCCAAAACAATGTCCGGGCGGTACTGCAACAAGGGGGTTAACTGATCCACCGAGGGGGCGTCAGGCACCGCAATCCGGGCCGGCCGAAATTCATTGGCGATGGCCGCCAATGACGACAACTGGCGATGGCCTGACACGCTGTGCAAGCGAATCGAATCGGAATGGGTTCGTAATAAATCCAGCGTCGAGGCTCCAATTGACCCCGTGCCACCCAACAGACACAGCTGGGTGCTCAAAAAGCCCCCGCCATAACGCACAGGGCAAAGATCGGTGCCGCCGCCGTCAAGGAGTCGATGCGGTCCATAATGCCGCCATGGCCTGGCAGCAGTTGGCCGCTGTCTTTGAAGCCGCTTTGACGCTTGATCACGCTTTCATACAGATCGCCCAGCACACTGGCCGCCATGGTGACCGCGCAGGTCACCAACAAACCGACCCAGGCCTCGCTGCCTTGAAAGTCGCGCCACCAACCAACCAGCACGGTGACCAAGAGCCCCAGGGCCACGCCACCCCAAACGCCTTCCCAGCTTTTGCCTGGTGACACCTGCGGTGCCAACTTGGTGTGGCCGAATTTGCGCCCAGCGAAATAGGCACCGATATCCGCGCCCCAAACCAAAAACAGCAACAGACCCAGCAACCAATCCGCATCGGGATGGGACTTCAATACCACCATCCCGGTCCAAGCCGGAATCAGCACCAGCCAACCCGTGATGAGCTTGCGCCAGGGCCCACGCCAGTTATCCAGCGACAGGGGATAGCCAATGACCAATCCCAACGAGACGCCCCACCAGGCCACCCCCAAAAGCAGGATGCCCATTTTCAAACTGTCCGGGATCAGCCACACCGACCACAGCGCCAGGGCGATACCGGCGGCAAAGATCAGACGATGCCGGCGCGAATCCAAGCCCGCCAAGCGGCTCCATTCCCAGGCGCCGAGCAAAATAATAATGCCGACCATAACCGCAAAAAAACGCGGGGCCAGCATAAAGACGCCAAGCAACACGGGAGGCGCAATGATGATCGCGGTCAGGAAACGGACCCAGGTCACGAGCCGGCCTGCAGTTGTTCGCTGGTCATACCAAAGCGGCGCTCTCGGCCGTGGTATTCGGCCAGGCAACGGTCAAAGGCCTCGGCACCAAAATCCGGCCACAAGGTCGCGTCAAAAACCAACTCGGCATAGGCGCTTTGCCACAGCAGAAAGTTGCTGATGCGTTGTTCCCCGCCGGTGCGAATCAACAGATCCACCTCGGGGGCATAGGCCAGGGCCAGATGATTCGCCAACGCCACCTCGTCGTCCAGATCCCGGGGGCCACCGGCCGCGGCCAGGGCTTGTGCAGCCTGCAGCAAATCCCAACGGCCGCCGTAATCCACCGCCAATGTCACGGTAATGACCCGGCCCTCGCGGGTCGCCTGTTCGGCATTTTTGATCAGACGCACCAGACGATCGGACAAACGATCCCGCCGGCCGACCACGCGCAGGCGAACGCCGCGCTCGATCAGGTTCGGCACGTCACGTTTTAGGGTGGTGGCAAATAATTCCATCAGGCCGCGGACTTCCGCAGCCGGGCGCGACCAGTTTTCAGAGGAGAACGCAAACAGGGTCAGAAAAGGAATGCCGGCGGCAATGGCTGCATCGGTCACATGCTGGACAGATTCGCCGCCCGCTTTGTGGCCGGCGAGTCCTGCCTTGCCCTGCTTTTTGGCCCAGCGATTGTTGCCATCCATGATGATGGCCACGTGCGCAGGCGTCATCGCCGTCATCACTATACCTCGAGGAGGTCTTTTTCCTTGACGGCCAACATCGAATCGATCTCGGCGACGTATTTGTCGGTGATTTTTTGCACTTCGTCCCCGGTCCGGCGTTCGTCGTCCTCGGAGATGTCCTTGTCCTTGAGCAGCGACTTGACGTCCGCCAATACGTCCCGGCGGATGTTGCGCACAGAAATACGGCTTTGCTCGGCTTCGGCCTTGGCTTGTTTGACGTAGCCCTTGCGGGTTTCTTCGGTCAACGGAGGCATAGGCACACGAATCACTTCACCGGCGGTCGAGGGGTTCAGGCCCAAGTCCGAGGTCAGGATGGCCTTTTCGATGACCGGTACCATGTTCTTTTCCCAGGGAGTGACGGCCAGCGTGCGGGCGTCCTCGACCTTGACCTGGGCGACCTGGGCAATCGGCGTGTCCGAGCCGTAATAGTCGACCTTGACCGCGTCCAAAATCGCCGGGGTCGCGCGGCCCGTGCGGATTTTGGCCAACTGATGAGACAACGCCTCGACGGTTTTGGCCATGCGCTCTTGCGCGTCTTGTTTCAATTCGTTGAGCATCAAAAACCTCGTTATTCGATCAGGGTGCCTTCGTTGGCGCCCAAAACGGCCCGCGCCAGCGAGCCCGACTCGTTCATGTCAAAGACACGAACCGGCAGGCTGTGATCCCGTGCCAAGCAGATCGCGGTCAAATCCATGACCCCCAGTTGGCGGGCCAGCACCTCATCATACGTCAAGCGATCGAAACGCGTGGCGTCGGGGTTTTTCACCGGATCGTCGGAATACACGCCGTCCACCTTGGTGGCCTTGAGCATCAAATCGGCATCGATTTCGATGGCCCGCAGGCAGGCGGCAGAATCGGTGGTAAAGAACGGATTACCCGTTCCTGCAGAGAAGATCACCACATCACCGCTGTTTAGATAGCGCATGGCGCGGCGGTGATCGTAGTGCTCCACCACACCGTCCATCGGAATGGCGCTCATGATGTGGGTGGAGATATTGCTGCGTTCGAGTGAATCGCGCAGCGCCAGGCCGTTCATGACCGTGGCCAGCATACCCATGTGGTCACCGGCAACACGATCCAGGCCTGCTGCGTTCAGGGCCGCGCCGCGGAACAGGTTGCCCCCGCCCACGACCAAGCCCACTTGCACGCCAACACCCACCAGCTGACCGATTTCCAAGGCCATGCGATCCAATACTTCGGGCTTGATGCCAAAGGCCTCGTCGCCGGCTAACGCCTCGCCACTCAGCTTCAACAGGATTCGCTTGTACTTGCTGGTCCGATCAACCATGGGTGTCTCCTTTATTCGCCGCGGGCTTGTTGCATCACTTCGGTGGCGAAATCGATTTCTTCTTTCTCGATGCCCTCACCGACTTCGTAACGTACGAAGCTGATGACTTCAGCGCCAGAATTCGCGACCAACTTGCCGACGGTGACGTCGGGGTCTTTGACGAAGGGCTGGTCGACCAAACTGATTTCAGCCAGGAACTTACGAATACGTCCACCGACCATCTTTTCGATGATCTCGGCAGGCTTGCCAGATTCAGCGGCCTGGGCAGAGAAGATCTCCTTTTCCTTGTCGATCACGTCCGAAGGCACGTCGTCAGATTTGACGAACTGCGGGTTAACCGCTGCTACGTGCATGGCCACGTCACGGGCCAAGGCCTCGTCGCCACCTTTTAAGGCCACCAACACGCCGATACGGTTGTTGCCGTGGACGTAGTTACCCACCACGTCGCCTGCGACGTTCGCGATACGACGAACGGTGATGTTTTCACCGATCTTTTGGACCAAGGCTTCACGGGCGTTTTCCAAGTCACCGCTCATGACCGCGGCGACGTCAGTGCTGCCAGCGGCAGCCACGGCGGCTACGACGTTGTCAGCAAAGGCGGCGAAGTTGTCGTCACGGGCCACGAAGTCGGTCTCGGAGTTGATTTCAACCATGTAACCACCGGACGCGCGGATAACGCCGTCGGCTGCAACACGACCGGCCTTTTTAGCGGCCTTCATGCCCGAGGACTTGCGCAGGTGATCAATCGCAGCGTCGATGTCGCCGTTTTGTTCAACCAGGGCTTTTTTGCATTCCATCATGCCCAAGCCAGTGCGCTCGCGCAGTTCTTTAACCAAAGACGCAGAAATCTGTGCCATGTGAATTCTCCAACTAAGTTTTCAATTCTGTAATAAAAGTAAGGGGGCCTAGGCCCCCTTTGCTTACCTAGGCGTCGGTTTTAGCTTCGTCAGCCTCGCCGCCCTCGGCCGCCGGGGCCTCCTCGGCCACTTCGACGTATTCGCTCTCGATGGCAGCGGCGCCAGATCCAGAAAGCACTGCGTCTGCAATCACGCGGGAGTAGATGTCGATCGCACGGATCGCATCGTCGTTACCCGGGATTACAATGTCGACACCGTCAGGGTTTGAGTTGGTGTCTACTACGCCGATCACGGGGATACCCAGCTTGCGGGCTTCCAAGATCGCGATGTCTTCGTGATCCACGTCAATCACAAAGATCGCGTCAGGCAAGCCGCCCATGTCTTTCACGCCGCCCACAGAACGCTCTAGCTTTTCCATTTGGCGGGTCATGTCCAAGGCTTCTTTCTTGCTCAGCTTGTCGAACGTGCCGTCGGTTGACTTGGTTTCCAGGTCACGCAGCTTTTTGATCGACTGACGCAAGGTCTTGTAGTTGGTCAACATGCCACCCAACCAGCGGTGGTTGACGTAAGGCATGCCACAACGCTCGGCTTGGGTCTTGACGACTTTGCTGGCGCTGCGCTTGGTGCCGACAAACAGAACCTTGTTCTTGTTTGAGGCCAGGTTAGAAACGAACTCGGCTGCCTGCTCCAGTGCGGGAACGGTGTGCTCGAGGTTCATAATATGGCTCGAGTTACGGGCGCCAAAGATGTACTGCGACATCTTGGGGTTCCAATAACGGGTCTGGTGTCCGAAGTGTGCGCCTGCTTTTAGCAGATCGCGCATGCTGACTACGCTCATGGTCGTTTTCCTATTGTCAGGGTTAACAAACAACTCTGGCCCACCGTCAAAGAAACCCCGAGGGGCACCCATCTTTGAACGCTGCGCGGGCAGAGGATTTGGTTGACTACAAAAGTCGGCGCGGAGAATACCATGCTCCCCCAGAGAAAGGGAGCCCTTAACAGGGTCACGGGACAAAATAAAAGACGGTATACTGCGCCATCGAAACGGGAGCCCTTTGTGTCGATCAATTACAAAACACCTGAGCAAATTCAAGGCATGCGCGTTGCTGGAAAACTGGCGGCCGAGGTCCTGACTTTATTGGACGATGTCGTCAAACCTGGCGTCAGCACCGGGGCGATCGACAAGATCGTGCATGACCACATCGTTGACGTGCAAGGCGGCATTCCCGCGACCCTGGGTTATCACGGTTTCCCGGCCAGTTGCTGCACCTCGATCAACCACGTGGTGTGCCACGGCATCCCCGCGGATGACAAAATCTTAAAGGACGGCGACATCGTCAACATCGACGTCACGGTGATCAAGGACGGGTTCCACGGCGACACCAGCAAAATGTACTTTGTCGGCAAGCCCCGCCCGCACTTGGAACGCCTGGTGCGCATCACTCAAGAGTGCATGTACATGGGCATCGAACAGGTCAAGCCCGGCGCACGATTGGGCGACATCGGCTTTGTCATCCAACAGCATGCCGAAAAGAACAACTACTCCGTGGTTCGGGAGTACTGCGGCCACGGGATTGGCCAGGTGTTCCACGAGGACCCTCAGATTTTGCATTACGGACGGGCCGGTCATGGCACCGAGCTGAAGCCGGGCATGTGCTTTACCATCGAGCCGATGATTAACCTGGGCAACCGCCAAGTGCGCTTGCTGGGGGATGATTGGACCGTGATCACCAAAGACCGTAAGCACAGCGCCCAGTGGGAACACACCCTGGCGGTGACCAACACGGGGTATGAAATTTTCACCTATCGCGAGAACGAAGAAACCTTTCCGCGACTGTCATCATGAGCTTGAAAGCCCAGTTAAAGGAAGACCTCGAGCCTCTATTTGATGCGCTAAAACAGGGTCACTCGGCCCTGGAATTGGCCCAGCGTCGCTCGGACCAAATCGATCAAGCGATCCTGACCCTGTGGCAAGCCGCCAACCCCGACGGGCTGACCCTGCTGGCAGTGGGTGGCTATGGCCGCCAAGAGGTCTACCCTCAGTCGGACGTTGATTTATTGGTCATCGTGGACAGCGATTCGGCGATGGAGCCGGTGTCGGCCTTTGTGCAAAGCCTGTGGGATTTGGGTTTGGATGTGGGTCACGCGGTCCGGACCTGGGACGAATGCGCCGAGGAAGCCGCCAAGGACATCTC
>CALKMT010000064.1 GCA_938091715.1 uncultured Litorivicinus sp. | reverse complement strand
AAAACTCAAGCCAAGATCGAGACCAAGAAAGCCGAGCTGGCAGAGGACATCAAAGCCAAAGCCGCGGACAAGCTAAAAAGCCTATTCAAGTAGGGCTTTTGCTACCCTAGGCGCATGAATCCTTTCGCGCGCCAAGTTCTGCACTGGTTTGATCAGCACGGCCGTCACGACCTGCCCTGGCAGGGTCGTGGCGCCTATGTCACCTGGATCTCGGAAATCATGCTGCAACAGACCCAGGTCAGCACCGTGATTCCCTATTTCGAGCGCTTTATCCGGCGCTTTCCCGACATCCAGACCTTGGCCGATGCCTCGGTCGATGAAGTGTTGGCGCACTGGGCCGGGCTCGGTTACTACGCCCGGGGGCGCAACCTGCACCGCACAGCCGGCCAATTGGCTGGCCAAGATTTACCCCGCACCCTGGCCGAGCTGGAAGCACTGCCCGGCATTGGCCGCTCGACTGCGGGCGCCATCCTGGCCATGGGTCACGGCATGTACGGCGTCATCTTGGACGGCAACGTCAAGCGGGTGTTGGCCCGTCACAGCGCCGAGCCCGAGTGGCCTGGCAGCACATCGGCCCAGAAACGCCTGTGGACTCTGGCCCAGGACCTAACACCCCTAAGCCGGACGGGGGATTACGCCCAAGCCATGATGGACCTGGGGGCCACTCTTTGCACTCGAAGCAATCCCGCGTGCGCAAAATGCCCCATAAAACCCACTTGTGCGGCGCACCAACAGGGATTTCAGAATCTCATTCCCCACCCAAAGCCAAAAAAGACCAAGCCAAAGAAAACCCGATGGTGGCTGGTGTGGCAGGACCCAAAGCAGCGGGTGTACGTGCAAAAGCGTCCGGGGGAAGGTCTGTGGGGCGGCCTGTATTGCCTGCCCGAGGCCGACACTCTGAGCGATTTATCCGAGCGAGCATCGGCCCTAACAGGCCTGCGCACCGAGCAATTGAAATTTACCGAACTAGCACCGATCGAGCACAGCTTCAGCCACTATGACTTGCTGGCTCGCCCCCTGCTATTGACGGCCGAAACCAGCCAGGTTCGGGACGATGACAGCCAATGGGTCTGGCCGGACTCCCAAATCGCCCTGCCCGCCCCCATCGTGAAACTATTAAGACGTTTAATCGAGGCACCCGCGCCCGATTTATTTGGAGAGACTGAATGACCCGCACCGTGCACTGCAAAAAGTTTGACCAAGAACTGCCCGGCTTGGCCGCGCCGCCCTATCCCGGCGCCAAAGGCATTGAGATTTATCAGCAGGTGTCGGCCAAAGCCTGGCAAGAGTGGCAGGCCAATCAGTTAATGCTGATCAACGAGCACCGCCTGAACCTGATGGACGCGGGCGTCAGAAAGTGGCTGGAAGGCGAGATGGACAAGTTCTTTTCCGGCCAGGAATACGCCAAGCCCGAGGGCTATGTGCCACCAGAGTCCTGAGGCACCTCAAGCTCGTTGCAATAGGTAAAAAATCGTCGAGCGGCTGCGGACACCACCCGGTTGTATTGTCCGATCCACACCAATCGGCGAGTCAGACCACGCATCCTAGGATGTCCACCGCCACCCACCGTTAATTGCGGCAGAATCAGCGAGCCTCCCAGGCGGGCCTGAATCTGTAACGCCGTGTCCGGCGCACTGGCCCGTACCGCCGGCGCCGGCCATCCCGTGGCCGCTAGCGCTCGCTCGATCGCTGTATCTGGCGTTAGCCCAATACGCGGGCCGCGGCCGATCCGCACGAAGGGGTCATCCAGCGCGTGGCTGCGCCACAACGCCGGGAAACCCTCGATATCCCCTTGCAGTCCTAACTCAACCCGCCCCTCAGCCACCCAGCCAAAGACCTGCTCGGCGGTTCCTTCCAGGATCTGGACCTCGACCCCGGGGGAATCTGGGATAAATCGCGACAAGATATCCGGCATCAATCGCTTGGCCACCGAGGGCGCCACTCCCAGCACCAAGGCGCCTGCCTCGCCCTGCCCGAGCTGCGTCAGTGCACGATTGGCCTCTAACGAGCTTTGCCACATGGCCTGCGCATAGGGCAGGAATGACTGGCCCTCGCCGGATAGCTCAACCGATCGAGTGGTGCGCTCAAACAGCTTGGCCTGGCTGTCGGTTTCCAGTTGTTTAATAGTCAAACTGACCGCCGCCGGGGTCAGATTCAGCTGATCCGCAGCCCGAATAAACGAGCGATGATGGGCCACCGCCAAAAAGGCACTGAGCTGTCGTTGAGTAATCACGCCCAAATAGTTAAATAAACTTATTAATAGGTCAATTAATTAAAATTGAACATGCCACCGGGATCCTTTGTAATAACGCGCGACCCAAGGAGAACCCCATGACCAGCCCTGCCGCCAACGATTTAACCCTGACCGACTTTGTCACCACCTTGCAGCGCTCTGGATTTGAGGGCGAGTGCCATCGTGACCGCGCCCACTGCCTGGTCATGAGCACCGACAACTCGGTCTACCAAGTTGAACCCCAGGCGGTGATTTATCCCGCCAATGCGGCTGATTTGGATCGATTGATGCAACTGGCCAACCGGCCGGAATTCTTGGGCCTGCAGTTTGCGCCACGGGGCGGCGGCACGGGCACCAACGGGCAAAGCCTGAACCGCTGCATCACAGTCGACACCAGCCGGTACATGAACCACATCCTAGATCTAGATCTGGCGGCCAAGACCATCACCGTCGAGCCCGGGGTGGTACTGGATCAGCTCAACGATTTTCTGGCTCCGCATGGGCTGTTCTTTCCGCCCAATGTCTCGACCAGCTCCCGGGCCACCATTGGCGGCATGGTGTCCACCGATGCCAGCGGCAAGGGCTCGCGGCTGTACGGTAAAACCAGCGACTACGTAAACGGGCTGCAAATGGTCATGAGCGACGGCTCGACCCTGTGCACCGATACCTTTGATCAAATGTCCGACCGCATCATGCAGGCCATTGAGCAGGTCAAGGGCTCGATTGATGGGCATTTGGAAGAAATCGAGGCTCGCTTCCCGAAAATGAATCGCGGCCTGACCGGGTACAACCTGAAACAGACCTGGGATGGCCAGCGTCTGAACCTGAATTATCTGTTCGCCGGATCCGAGGGCTCACTGGGATTAATCAAACAAATCACGCTGCGAGTCATCGACAAGCCCAAGGTCGTTAAACTGGTCAGCGTTGGTTATGACGACTTCACCGAGGCCTTGGCGGACGTCCAAAACCTAGTGACTTGCGATCCGGAGTCGGTCGAGATTCTGGACGACAAGATCATGGGCCTGGCGCGCAGTGACGAGAGCTGGCACCAGATTGCTGAAGTCTTCGGCGGCGATACCCTGGCGGCGGTCAATTTTGTCGAGTTTGTCGGCGACAGTGAGAACGCGGTCGAGTTGCAAGTCCAAGCCCTGCTTGCCCAGTTGCAAGCGCGCAAAGGCCAGCCTGGCGCGCCCACCGGCTGGACCCGGGCCCGGGACGAGGCCCAGCGCAAAGCCCTGTGGAACGTGCGCAAAAAAGCGGTTGGCTTGCTGGGCGCACTGCAAGGCAAGCGTCGCGCCCTGCCCTTTGTTGAGGACACCGCCGTGCCGCCGGAGTGCCTGCCGGCCTTCGTCGCTGAGTTCCGCCAGATCTTGGACAATGAGGGCCTGGGATATGGCATGTTCGGCCACGCCGACGTGGGCTGCCTGCACGTCCGCCCGACCCTAGACCTGACCCAGCCCGAGGACGAGCAGCGCTTACGCCAGATATCCGATGCGGTCAAAGACCTGTGCCTGAAATACGGCGGCCTGTTGTGGGGCGAACATGGCAAGGGCTTCCGTGCAGAATTCAGCCCAGAATTTTTTGGCCCCACCCTGTGGCGGGAATTGCAAAAGATCAAAGCCGCGTTTGACCCTGAAAACCGATTCAACCCGAACAAAATTGTGCCCCCCAGTCGCGACATCCCCCTAACGGCCATTGATGAGGCGCCACTGCGGGCGCACTTTGACAAACAAATTCCCGCGGTGGCCCAGGCCGGGTTTGAAACCGCCATGAAGTGCAATGGCAACGGCCTGTGCTTTGGGTGGGATGCCAACGAAGCCATGTGCCCCAGCTACAAGGTCAGCCGCGACCGTACCCGCAGCCCCAAGGGCCGGGCCATGATGCTAAAGGAATGGCGCCGCCTGCAGGCCAACGGCGACCAATTGGGGCTGGAGTCCCTAGAACCCCTGCTGGCCCGCTCCTTGGACGACTGTCTGAGCTGCAAGTCCTGCACCGGCAGTTGCCCGGTCAAAGTCGACATTCCGGACATGAAGTCGCTGTTTTTAGAGCACTGGCACAAGCGAAATCCCCGCCCGATTCGTGATCGCATCCTGTCGGTTATGGAACCCATGTCACTGGCCCTGGCCCAGGCACCCCGTTTGGGCAATCTACTGATGAGCCTTGGCGCCCCCGCGCTCAAATTACTCGGGCTGGTGGAGCTGCCGCGATTTAGCTCGACCCCGGCGGACAAGGCCTTGCGCCAGGCTGGATTTGAGGCCTTTGATTGGCAGCAAATTGAGCAACCCAAGGACAACACCCTGGTGTTGGTGCAGGACAGCTTTACTCATTGTTTTGACGCGCCG
>CALKMT010000063.1 GCA_938091715.1 uncultured Litorivicinus sp. | reverse complement strand
GCGCGATGGCCAGGTGCTGGGGGTCGGAGCCACTCAGCCCCCCGGCCAGGCACATGCGGAAGTCATGGCGCTAAATCAAGCCGTGGATGCCCAGGGCGCCACGGCCTATGTCACGCTGGAGCCGTGCAACCATGTGGGCCGTACGCCGCCCTGTGTTGATGCTTTGATCAATGCGGGCGTAACGCGAGTGGTATGCGCCACGGTCGACCCCAATCCCCAGGTTAACGCTCGCGGCATTGAGCGTCTGCGCGAGTCTGGAATACAGGTCGATGTGGGATTGCTGGCGTCGCAAGCCGAGGCTTTAAACCCGGGCTTTATAAGACGGATGACCGGCGGTCACCCTTGGGTCACGCTAAAATTGGCCTGCTCGTTGGACGGCGCAACCGCGATGGCGAACGGCCAGTCGCAGTGGATCACGGGTCCTGCAGCCCGGGCCGAAGTCCAGCGCATGCGGGCCCGCAGCGGCGCCATTGTGACTGGCATCGGAACCGTCTTGGCGGACGATCCCGCGATGAACGTGCGCTGGGATGAAGCGGGACTGTCGCCCGAGCCTCTGAAATCAGAGCAACAGCCGCTGCGGGTCGTGATGGATCGCCATGCCCGAACCCCGGCGAATTCGCGCTGGATGAATATCCCAGGAGACAAATTGTTGGCTTACCAACACGCGTCGGACCCGGTTCTGGAATCGCTGGCGCGCCCGGATGTTGAGCTGCTGTCTCTTCAGAGCGTGACGCCTGGTGCGCTGTTGCATGCCCTGTCCGACCGACAGTTCAATGAGGTGCTCGTCGAGGCAGGGCCGACCTTGGCAGGTGCCTGGATGGCCAGTGGGTTGGTGGATCGTTTGGCAATTTTTCAGGCTCCCCTCTTGATGGGAAGCCAGACTCGCCCTTTAATGCACACCCCAAATCTAACCTCCTTGTCGCAGGCGTGGAAATTGCACCTGCAAGCGCACCGGACAATTGGAGTGGATCAGTATTTCGAATACAGCGTGGAAAACCATGAAACTGAATAGCACTCAAGAGCTTATCGACGATATCCGGATGGGCAAGATGGTCATTCTGATGGATGACGAGGATCGCGAGAACGAAGGCGATCTGATCATGAGCGCCAGTCACTGCCGGCCTGAGGACATCAATTTTATGGCCAAAGAAGGCCGTGGATTGATTTGTTTGACCCTGACCAGTGGCCGTTGTGATCAGTTGGCCTTGCCCATGATGGTGGGGGATAACAAGTCAGGTCATGGCACCAATTTCACGCTGTCGATCGAGGCCGCCCAGGGCGTAACCACGGGCATCAGTGCTGCCGATCGAGCGCGCACGGTGCAGGCCGCCGTGGCTCCGAATGCCCAGCCTGCGGATCTCGTTCAGCCGGGCCATATTTTCCCCTTGCGAGCTCAAGACGGGGGCGTCCTGACTCGTGCCGGCCATACCGAGGCGGGTTGTGACTTGACTCGCATGGCGGGGGTGACGCCGGCGGCGGTGATTGTTGAGATCATGAACGAAGACGGCAGCATGGCTCGCCGTCCGGATCTCGAGGTGTTTGCCGAAAAGCATGGGCTGAAAATCGGCACCATCGCCGATCTGATTCACTATCGAGTGGTGCACGAGCAAACGGTTGAGCGCGTACGTGAAGACCGTTTGGAAACGATTTTTGGCGAGTTTCAGGCCATCACCTATCAGGACACTGTCCAGGGCAGCACCCATCTGGCGCTGGTTAAAGGGCAGCCGTCACCCGATGTTCCGACCTTGACCCGAGTCCACGTGCCTGACCCGATCCGGGACTTGCTAGAAGCCAAACCGAGCACGGTCAACAACTGGTCCTTGTCGGCCTCAATGCGGGCCGTGCAGGAAAACGAGGGTCCCGGGGTCATCGTGATGCTAGAAAACTGGGAGCAGGAATCCTTGGCCGAGCGGTTAGGTGCCTATTTTGACCACCAGCCCAGCCCCTCGACCCCCAGTCGCTTGGTGCCCTATACCGGCATCGGAACCGGATCCCAGATTCTGCGGGATATCGGAGTGGGCCAAATGCGACTATTATCCACTCCTATGAAGTTTCCGGCGATCTCAGGATTTGATCTTGAGGTGGTCGAGTACGTTAAATGGCAGGAGCAAGAGACCTCATGAGCGACATCCAAACCCTTCAAGGTGACTTCACCCAAGTCCAAGGTCATTACGCCATCGCGATTGGGCGATTCAATGAGTTTGTTGTGGAATCCTTGGTATCCGGTGCTGTCGATGCGTTGAAGCGCCATGGCGTCAAAGACGAGCAAATCACCTTGGCCAAAGCCCCCGGTGCCTATGAGCTGCCCTTGGTGTGCCAGTCATTGGCCAACAGCGGCAAGTACGATGCGGTGATCGCAATCGGTGCCGTGATTCGTGGCGGTACGCCTCACTTTGAGTACGTCTCAGGCCCCGTGGCCAGCGCCATTGGCAGTATCAGTCTGGACACGGGTATCCCCGTGGTCTTTGGCGTGTTGACCGTGGACTCCATCGAGCAAGCCATCGAGCGAGCCGGCACCAAAGCAGGCAACAAAGGTGCAGATGCCGCGATGACCGCCATGGAAATGGTGTCGCTGCTAGGTCAAATTGATGACTGATGTGAAACCTGCGGCTCGCCACCGCGCCAGGGAATTGGCATTGCAGGCGCTGTATCAATGGCAAATTTCCGGCTATGACGCGACCAATGCTGAGGCACGATTCCGCGCCCAGAATCACATGGGCAAGGCGGATACCGGCTATTTCCACGAGCTTTATAAAGGCGTCAGCAACGACGCCGCGGTGCTGGACGAGTTGTTGGCGCCACACATCGGCCGTCCGGTCAAAGACGTTGATGCGGTCGCTTTGAACGTGCTCCGTATGGCCTGCTGGGAGTTCAAAGAGCGGGTCGACGTGCCCTACAAAGTGGTCCTAAACGAGGCGGTCGATTTGGCCAAGCGCTTTGGTGCCACGGACGCGCACAAGTTTATCAATGGCTCGCTGGACAAGTTGGCCGGCGAGTTGCGCTCGATCGAGGTCGCCGCCGAGCGCTCATGACCCTGCGCCCGTCCCATCCTATTCATTGGTTGGCCGTTGGGCTGGGCTCTGGATTGCCGACCCGGGCCCCGGGTACCTGGGGCACTCTGGGCGGTTTGATCATTTTTCTGCCGTCGTTATGGCTGTCTTGGCAGTGGGTGGCGCTATGGGTGGTACTGGGCGCCCTGGTCGGACCTTATATCTGCGGTCGAACCGCTCGCGACCTGAACTGTGGTGATCATGGTTCGATTGTGTGGGACGAGTGGGCCGGTATTTGGATCGCCCTAGCCTTGGCACCGGCGACCTGGTGGGGCTGGGCCCTGGCCTTTGGCCTGTTTCGTTTGTTTGACATCGTCAAGCCCTGGCCCGTAGATCGCTTGGAAAAACTCAAGCCAGTGGGCCTTGGCATCATGGCGGATGATTTGATGGCCGGCGTCATGGCCGGGATTCCTATCGCCTCGATCGGACTCTGGGTCAGCCTCTAGCTTCCTAGGGGGTGGGCCAAGCCCGCCGCCAAGGCCATTCTGGCCGCATGCATTATTTATTGGGGCTCTTGCTGGCCGGTGTGGTCCACGCCGCGCCCTTGGCGCCGTATCAAACCCTGGGCACCCTGGTGGCCGGGCAGATCAATCAGCAGGACGTCATTTGGCGGATCGATACCGGTGCCAGCGAGGTCGTGATCAGTCAGGCCCTGGCCGATCAGTTGGCGTTGGAGGTGCGGCCGAAACAAGGCCGGGTAGCCCATGCGCAAGGGCAGGTTTGGGCCGGGTCGGCCTGGGTTAATGACTTGGTGCTGGGGCCTTGGCGAATCCCCGCGTTGCAGGTGTGGGTTCTGCCTGGTGATTCACCGCACCAACCCCTGTGGGGCTTGGCCGGCCTAGAGGATCTGGTACTGACCTTGGACGGACAGCAGATGACGCTGGAACCACGCGTGGGCAGTGGTATCATGCCCCACCTTTGAATTCACGGGACCCTTTGTGATCACCTACGTCGAGTCATGCGATTTGCCCACCCGCTTTGCGACCTTCCGTTTGCACGGGTTCGAAGAGGCCTTGCCCTCGGGCGAGCGCAAGGAACACCTGGTGTTGACCTTGGGCGAGTTAAAGCCCGACGTGGCCACCCTGGCCCGTGTGCACAGCGAGTGTCTGACAGGGGACGGATTGTTCAGTTTGCGCTGTGACTGTGGGCCGCAGCTCGAAGGCGCCTTGCAGGCCATTGCCGACAACGGTCAGGGTGCGTTGTTTTACTTGCGCCAAGAGGGGCGGGGGATTGGGCTGATGAACAAAGTGCGTGCCTATCACTTGCAAGACCAAGGCGCGGACACCGTTGAAGCCAACGAGGCCTTGGGATTTGGCGCCGATCAACGAAACTACGAAATCATCCGCAGTATGGCGCAGCACTTGGGTATCCGTCAGGTGCGCTTGATGACCAACAATCCCCGAAAAGTCGAGGCCTTAGACGGTTTAGGCATCGAAGTGGTCGAGCGCGTCGCTCATCGCCATGGCCAGAATCGTCACAACGAAAAATACCTGGCGGCCAAGGGCGCCCGTTTAGGCCATCTGTTTAACGATTAACTTACCAAATCGATTGCGAATTTGGCGCTCGATGCCCTCGGCATCCAGGCCAATGTCGGCATACATTTCCTGAGGTTTTGCACCTTCCAAGTACCGATCCGGAATGCCTAAATTCAACACGTTAGCGGCGAGGTTGTTCGCGGCCAAACACTCCAGTACTGCCGAGCCTGCGCCGCCCATGACCGCATGGTCCTCTAGGGTGATTAGCGCATCGTGCTGAGCACAGGCGTCCAACAAGGCCTGTTCGTCCAAGGGTTTGACCCAGCGCATGTCGATCAGGGTCAGATTCAAACGCTCGGCTACCTGCTCGGCTTGTGCCAAACGGGTGCCAAAGTTGAGTATCGCAAGGCCTGCACCTACGCGTTTGATGACGGCCTGACCCATGGGCGCGGTCGCCAGATTGTTGCCAGCCGCAATCCCTGTGCCGCTGCCGCGAGGGTAGCGCACCGCACTGGGCCCGGAATGCTCATACGCCGTTTGCAGCAGCAATCGGCACTCGGATTCGTCGCTTGGGGTGGCGATGACCATGTTCGGGACACAACGCAGGTAGGCAATATCATAGGCGCCCGCATGCGTCGGGCCGTCTTCGCCGACCAATCCGGCGCGGTCGATCGCAAAGGTAACGTCCAGATTTTGGATGGCCACGTCGTGAATCAGTTGATCGTAGCCGCGCTGTAAAAACGTCGAGTAGATCGCCACTACCGGCTTGAGTTGCTCGCAGGCATACCCGGCAGCCAAGGTCACAGCATGCTGCTCACAGATCGCCACGTCCTGATAGCGTTCGGGATAACGCTTTGAAAACTCGATCAAATCCGAGCCCTCGCGCATGGCCGGGGTGATGCCGATTAACTGCGAATCCCGAGCGGCCAGATCGCACATCCACTGGCCAAAGACGTTGCTAAAGGTCTTGGGCTTGGGCGCGGACTGTTCTGAGCCCGGTGCAATTTTGGTGATGGCGTGAAATTTGATCGGGTCGTTTTCGGCCGGTGCAAAGCCACAGCCTTTTTGCGTCACCACGTGCAGAAAATTCGGACCCGCCCGATTGGCTCGGGTGTCGATGGCATTGAGCAGTTGTGGCAGGTCATGACCGTCGATGGGGCCAATGTAATTCCACCCCATGGCTTCAAACAAAGACGCCGGTGAGACGAGGGATTTGACTTGCTCTTCGGTTTTGCGCGCCAATTCCGCCGCCGGCGGCAATATCGACAGCAGCTTACGGGCGTCGTCCCGCATCCGGGTATAGGCCTGACTGGACAGCAATTGCGCCAAATAGTTGGACAGCCCACCGACACTGTCACTGATCGACATGTCGTTGTCGTTCAAGACCACCAGCATGTTGGCACGGGTGGCGCCGCCGTGGGCCAGCGCTTCAAATGCCATGCCTGCGGTCAGTGCGCCATCGCCAATGACCGAAACGACTCGGCGCGGATTGTTCTGGACCGCGGCCCCCAATGCCATGCCCAGTCCGGCGGAAATACTGGTCGACGAATGGCCCACCCCAAAGGTGTCGAATTCACTCTCGTGGCGAGCCGGAAAAGCGGCCAGGCCCTGGTTTTGGCGAATCGTAGGCAAGCGCTCGCGCCGACCGGTCAAGATCTTGTGCGGATAGGCCTGATGGCCAACGTCCCACAACAGCCGGTCCTCGGGGGTGTCTAACAAATAATGCAGGGCGATGGTGAGTTCGACAACACCCAGACCGGCTCCGAAGTGCCCGCCCGATTGCCCTACCGAGTACAGCAAAAAGGCCCGTAGCTCATCCGCGAGTTCAGGCAGTTGACGTCGTGACAGTTGGCGCAGATCCGCAGGCGAGTCGACCCGATCCAATAGCGGGGTATTGGGCCGATGCTCGGGGATCTGGTGATAGATACGCATCGCGCTAGTTTACCCCATCGCCGGAACGAGGTCAGGCTTGGCGGGCGGCTAATTTGTCGACAATCGCTTGCAGCGGTTTGGGATCCGGCAGCGCGCTGAGATGATCCGTGGCCTCGGCCAACAAAGCGTCGGCAAATTGGCTGGCGCTTTCCAGGCCTAGCAGGCCTACAAAGGTCGATTTGTTTAGGCCCTGGTCACTGCCACTGGGTTTGCCCAAGGATTCGTTGCTGCCGGTGACGTCCAAAACGTCGTCCTGAACTTGAAACGCCAGGCCCAAGGTTTTGGCAAAGGCAATCAAACGCTGCATCACCAGTGGATCGGCCTGGCCGGCAATGGCTCCGAGTTCAACGGCGACGCGAATCATTGCGCCGGTTTTCTTGCCATGAATCTGTTTTAGGGCAGCCAGCGAGGGCGTTTGCCCTTCGGCTAATAAATCCAGCGATTGACCATCGACCATGCCTTGCGGCCCAGCACAGCGAGCCAGCGCCGTGACCGCATGAGCCAGATTTCCGATCGGCATCAGCGGCAGCGCCGGGTCAGCCAATACTTGAAAGGCCAGGGTGTTTAGCGCATCCCCCGCCAGGATCGCCTGGGCTTCACCATAGGCAATATGGCAACTGGGTTGGCCTCGCCGCAGGTCGTCATCGTCCATGGCCGGCAAGTCATCGTGAATCAAGGAATAACAATGAATCAGCTCGACGGCCAGGGCGGCTCGGTCGCCCAAACGGGGATCAACGCACAGGGCCTGGCAGGTTGACCACACCAGTTCCGGGCGCACCCGTTTGCCCCCGGCGCTCATGCTGTAATGCATGGCCTGGCTCAGGGGCTCGGACTGGGGGCCGATGTGGGGTTGAACTTGCTGCCATAAGGGCAGCAGACGATCAGTCACTCGTCGAAGGCTCTTGGGTCAGCTCGGTGACCCGCTGCTCGGCGGCATTCAGCATATCCGTGCAGGCCTTGGACAGTTGCATGCCTTGCTCGAAAGCGGCCAGGGCCTCGGCCAACGGCACGTCGCCTTGCTCAAGTCGGGTCACCAGCGCCTCGAGCTGTTCTAGCTGACTTTCAAAGGTGGTTTCGCTCATGCCGGGTCCTGTTTTAGGTTGTCTTTGAATAAGTACCGAGACCCTAACCAAGTTCTGATTCAGCCTCAAGCTATCCCGTGCGGGGTCGTTACCCTCTGTGTCGGGCAAAACCCATCAGGTTGCCTAGACTGAACCCGTCCTAACGTATTTTGAGTGCTTGTCAGTGGATATAGCTTCGTTAATCGGCATGCTCGGTGCCTTTGGAATTGTCTTAGCGGCCATTTTTCTTGGCGGCTCCGCCGGCATGTTCATGAACATCCCATCGATGCTGATCGTGATCGGCGGTTCGCTGTTTGTGGTCCTGATTAAATTCACCCTGGCTCAGTTTCTGGGCGCCATTTCGGTGGCCGGCAAGGCCTTTATGTTCAAAATGCCGACCCTGGATGCATTGATCGAAGAAGTCGTTGAGCTGGCCAACACCGCTCGCAAAGGTGGCTTGCTGGCACTGGAAAGCGTCGAAATATCCCACCCCTTTATGAGCAAAGGCGTCCAGATGCTGGTCGATGGTTTCGATGAAACTGTGGTCCGGGAAATGCTCGAGAAAGACATTCGTTTGTCCAACGACCGTCACAGTTGGGGTGCCAAGGTATTCAGCGCCATGGGCGATGTCGGCCCGGCCATGGGCATGATCGGAACACTGATTGGCCTGGTGCAGATGCTATCAAACATGGACGACCCGAAATCCATTGGACCGGCGATGGCGGTGGCGCTGTTGACGACTTTGTACGGCGCCATGATGGCCACCATGGTGACGCTGCCCATGGCGGACAAGTTGGACATGCGGCGTGAAGAGGAAAAGCGCGCGAAACTCTTGATGTTGGATGGTTTGTTAGCCATTCAAGCCGGCCAGAATCCGCGCATTATTGAATCGCTGTTGCGCACCTATTTGCCGGGCAAAAAGCAAGAAGTCGTCGAGGAGGCTGTGGCCTAAATGGTGCAGGACGACTGTGAATGCCCCGAGGGAATTCCGCCCTGGGTCATGACCTTTGCCGATCTGATGTCCTTGTTGATGTGCTTCTTTGTGCTGTTGCTGTCGTTCTCTGAAATGGATGTGCAAAAGTTCAAACAGCTGATGGGATCGGTCAAGTTCGCCTTTGGTGTCCAGACCGAAATCGAAGCCAAGGCCATCCCCAAAGGCACCAGCATCATTGCGCAGGAGTTCTCGCCGGGCACGCCAAGGCCGACTCTGTCCCCGACCATTCAGCAACAGACCACCAGCCCTAACCAATCCACCCTGGATATCCCGCCGCCGACCTCGGAGACCGCGCCGAAACAAAGCGAGCGCGCCTCGGCAGAAGATTCGGCCGAGGGGCGTGAGAGCCCCGCACCCAACGACAGCGAGATCGAGACGGACTCCACCGAATCCAACCCAGAAGTGGCAGCTGGAGCGGATCAAGGTGTGGCGGACATTGATAACCTGGATCCGTCGGCCGAGCAGTTGGAGCGCGGCGGACTGCGTCAACAGTTGGTATTGCAAACCGAACGGGACAAGAAGGCGATCGAGGACACGCTCAGCGAAGAGATCCGCGACGGGCTGATTGAAGTTGAAACCCAGGGGCGAAAAATCATTGTTCGGGTCACCGAGCAAAATTCCTTTGACCCGGGACGGGCCGACGTGGTGGCTCGCTTTGTGCCCGTGTTGCGAAAAATTCGCACGGTACTGGCGATCACACCGGGTTCGGTGCGAGTTGAGGGCCATACCGATGGTCGCTCCTCGACCGGCGTGTATCGAACCGAGCTAGAGCTGAGTGCGATGCGTGCCAATTCCGTGGCCGGTGAGTTACTGGCCGGTGGAGTCTTGGATGTTCAGCGTTTTTCAGTGGTCGGCGTCGGCAGTGCGATTCCACGCAATCAGGGCATTGGACCGGACGGATTGGCGGCCAATCGACGGGTTGAAATCATCGTCGATCAGGGCATCGGTCCGGGCAATATTCAAGGGGGCAATATTGACGCCAGCGAGCGTGAAGACCTGCGCATCCGTCAGGATCAGGACACCCGATTGCGCAGTCGATTTGGGCTCAGGTCAGACGAAATTTTTTGATCGAACCAGGCGACAACGGCCTGGCGCTGATCTGGGGTTAGGACGACGCCCATCTTGCTGCGCCGAAACAGCGCGTCCTCGGCGGTGCATGCCCATTCCTGCTCTACCATCCAATTTAGTTCCACTTCAAACAGCCCCTCGCCAAAGGATTGCCCAAGCGGCTGGGCGGCCAGTTTTAGGGCGTCCATGCCGTAGCTGCGGATCCAGCGGCGTTGGGTCATCGAGTCCAGGCCGGTGGCAGCCAGGCGCGTGGCCAGTTGCTGCTCATCAAAGGCCTCGGCGCCGGGCAGGGGAGCCTCGGCGGTCCACTGCGGACCCAGGGTGGGGAAAACAGCCTGCAACTTGTCGACCGCCTTTTGGGCCAAGGTTCGATAAGTGGTCAGCTTCCCTCCGTGCACGCTAAGCAGAGGCGCGCCTTGGGTCGTCAACACCAGTTGATAGTCGCGGGTGACTTTTTGTGCGCTACCGTCACCGTCGTCCATCAATGGACGAACACCGGCGTACTTCCAAACCACGTCCTGTGGAGTTAGTTGTTGATTGAAAAAATGATTGCTGGCGGCCAGGAGGTACTGAGTTTCCTCGTCCGAGCACTCGACGGCCCCGGGATCGCCGGTCACTTCAACATCCGTGGTGCCAATCAAGCTGTATCGATCCAACCAAGGCAGGACGAATACCACGCGCTGGTCGGTGTTTGGCAGGATAAAGGCGCGCTCTTCCTCGTACAGACGCGGTACTACGATGTGGCTGCCTTTAATTAAGCGCGCGGGGTGTGGACTGACTCGCTTGGTCTGGTCAAAGACCTGATCGACCCAGGGGCCTGCCGCATTCACAATGGCGCGGGCCTGCAATGTTTCTGAACCGTCGGGACCCTGGGTTTCGACCTGCCAATGGTCACCCTGGTCAGTTGCCGTGGTAAAGGCCGTTTGCGTTCGTATCTGTGCGCCGTTCTCGGCCGCTTGGCGGGCGTTTAAAATCACCAGTCGGGCATCATCGACCCACAGGTCTGAGTACTCATATCCGCGATTGGCATGGGGTTTCAGAAGTGCGCTGTCATCCTGCCAGCGTGACGTGCTGGGCAGGGTGACGCGCCGGCCCAGATGGTCGTACAGCCACAGGCCAATGCGCACCATCCAATTTGGGCGACCGCCCTTTTGATGCGGCAGGCGAAAGCGTAACGGCCAAGCGATATGAGGTGCTTTTTTCCACAGCACCTCGCGCTCTTTCAAGGCTTCGTGTACTAAACGGAATTCGTAGTGCTCTAAATAACGCAGGCCGCCGTGAATCAGTTTGGAGCTATTCGAACTGGTCGCTCCCGCCAGGTCGCCCCGTTCTAGAAGCGTCACGGATAAACCCCGGCCAGCCGCGTCATTGGCGATGCCGCATCCGTTGATTCCACCCCCGATCACGATCAAGTCTTGCATTGCATATGCTCGTTTATGTTCGAATAATCTAAAATTATACGATTTCGAACAAAAAGGAAAGCGTTGTGCGAAGACGCCTAGTACACTCTTGGCATGACACCCCGTGATCAAAAAATTCTAGCGACGGCCCGCGCCCAAGGGTTTATATCCGTTGAGGACATCGCTCAGCAGTTCGACGTGACCCTGCAAACCGCCCGTCGGGACTTAGCCAAACTTGCCGATTTGGGGTGGTTGACCCGTGTGCGTGGCGGGGCGACCCCGCTGGGGGAAAACGACACCAGCGAATACATCCGTCGCAAGCAGTCCGGCCGAGCGGCAAAACGTGCGATTGCGGCACAAACCGCGGCCCGGATTCCCGATGGGGCCAGTCTGTTCATCAACATTGGCACCACCAACGAAGCGGTGGCCGAGGCGCTATTGGCGCGCACCGGCCTGCAGGTGGTGACCAACAACATCCACGTTGCAGCGACTTTGTCGGCCCGCTCAGATGCTCGGGTGATCATTGCCGGTGGCGAAGTGCGCAGCGAAGACGGCGGGGTGGTGGGCGAAGCGACACGAGACTTTGTTGAACAATTTCGTTTAGATTTCGCCGTGCTGGGCATCAGTGCAGTCAGCACGGACGGCGTGCTGCTGGAACACGATTACCGAGAGGCCCGCATCGCGCAGGCCATCATGGCCAATGCCCGGCACTGTATTTTGGTCGCCGAGGGCATCAAGTTTCAGCGAACGGCGATGACCCGCGTGGCCGATCTGGCGCAAATCAATGAGGTGGTCAGTGACATTGCCAAACCCGCGCATCTAGACGGGTTTGACCAGCTCAGTTGGATTCAGAGCAACTGATCAATAAGGCTGAGGACCACCCCGGCGATCATTAAAATCAGGCCGGTGCGGTGCAGTTTGAATTCGCCTGCATTCATTTCCATCTGCTTTTGCCAGAATTTGACCACGCCAGTCCAGTTGCCGGTGCGCCGGGCGCTCATAACAACGGCCGTGACGATCAAGGCTAAACCTAGCCAAAACGCAGTGCGGTGAATAATCAAAAAATCCATGGTTAGTCGTTCCGAATCGGGATCGGCGCCATCCTATCGGAAAGTAAACGGTCCCGCTTCCCCCACGTTTGGTTATATAGCGTGGCCGCGAACAGGACTTTTTTGACGTAGTTGCGGGTCTCTTTGAAGGGAATGGTCTCGACCCAAAGCACCGGGTCGATCGCCTGGGCCGGCAGCCAGCGTTTTACTGCATTGGGCCCAGCGTTATAGGCAGCGGTAGCCGCGGCCGGGCTTTGCTCAAATTGCTTAAACATGGCCGCCAAGTAATCTGCGCCCAGGGTGATATTGACATCGGGCACCAACAGACCCGCGTCACCCCGCCAAGTCACGCCTGAAACTTTGGCCTGGCGTTTGCCAGTACTGGGCAGAATCTGCATCAGGCCTAGGGCGCCGGCGCGACTTTTTGCGTCGGGTTGGAACAGGCTTTCCGTTCGGGTCAGCCCCAGCAACCAGTCCGGGTCAATCTGACGATTCTGCATCACTGGACGCAGGGCATCGGGGTACAGATGCAGGGTATCGGCCAGCCCGGCGTTGACCGCCGCACGGATTTCCTCGTTTGGCCATTGCAGTTGCAAGGCAAGCGCCGCAGCCAGCTTTTTTTCTGGCCCCGTCAATGTCGGCCAAACACTGCGCCACTGTTGCCGGGCCAGGGTGTTTTGGCCAACGGTTAGTAGATCCATAGCGATCTGGATCTCGTATCGTTGGGTTAACCTTCCCAATCCGTTCGCGGCCGACGGATGCGGTCGTGGCAAGCGATAGGCGCGACCTAGACGATCTGCGGCTAAAAATCCGTAGTAGCTTGTGCGTTGGGCCAAAGCTTGGAATGCCTGTTGAGCCGCTGCTTGCTGTCCGGTTTTTTCTTGCGCGTGGGCGTTCCAGTATCGCCACAGCGATTCGTCTTTCAGGCTAGGGGGGAATGCCTGGATTCGTTTTAGTAGGCGCGGCCAGTCCTCTTGTATCAACAGGTGGCGGGCTTCCCATTCTTTTAGCGATCGGGTTTGCAGCGGCCGAGCCAATTCATCCAGGGTCGAGTCAACCTTGGGATGCTGATCCAGAATCAGGTGTACGGCGCGCCATTCTTGCAAATCCCGTTCGTCGGGTTGCAACCGAACTCCGGCACTGTCAGGGGCCTTGCTGATCAGTCGGCGTAAGGCGGCCTTGCGATGCTGCCCCTCGGGTTGGCGGTCCAGGTAGGTTTCCGGGTCTTGTCTGGCTTGAATCCAATCTGCGGCCAGACGAGTGTTTTGTGGCCCTAGCGCGTCGGCCAACGCCTGCGCCTCGTTGTACTGCCCAAGCTTTAACAGGCGTTTCATCCGCTCGGCTTTGGACCAAGCGCCGACCCACTGCTGTTCATCCGCCGTTGCGATTAGGTCTCCGCAGGCGCCGCGATTGGGAGCGGCCACGTACAGGCTGTGCAGGGCGCTGGTGTTTATCCGGCCCAAAGCCGCCCGTGCCAGGCGATAGGTGCACTGTGTTGTGAGGCCATCCGTTGGGCGATACAGAGCGGTCACCGCCGGGTAGTTCTGGACCTGCCAGGCCCGCTGTAACCAGTGCCGGCGCAATCGTTGCACCGAGGCATGCGCGGCATAGTCCGACAGCAGCGCTTGGCGGATGTCGGCGGGGGGCAGTTCGCTTGAACGACGCAGAGATTCGATGTGCAATTCGATCTGCAGCGGCGAGTCGGCCAGGCTGGGCACCACCCATGAATCGGCGTTTCCATCCAGCTCGGCCCAGGCCTGTTGAAAGGATTGGATGGCGTCACTGGACAACGCACTGGCATTCAGGGGGATCGGCCCCACCGTTAGGGTAACGATTAGGAGAAACAAATGGCGCATTGGTTTATTACCGGAGCCCGCGGATTTATCGGCAGCACTGTCTGTCGCGACCTGCTGGGTGACGGACATCGGGTGACCGGATTGACTCGCAGGATATCGGCTCAGCATGACCCTAATGTGACATGGGTCGAGCGGGTTGACCAGATGCCAGAGGACGTCGATCAAATTCTCAATTTGGCCGGTGAGGGCATCGCGGACAAACGCTGGTCTCCGGCCCGGCGAACCGCGCTTTTGGACTCCCGTATTCGGGTTACCGAGGAGCTAGCCGCCCGGGCCAATCAGGTGGGTGTCCAGCATGTCATCAGCGCGTCGGCAGTGGGCTATTACGGTTCAGCTGGCGAGGTTACCGAGCAAAGCGCGCAAGGCAGTGGGTTTGCCGCGGACTTGTGTGCCCGCTGGGAGCAAGCCGCCGGGGGCTTCGAAGCGCCCTGCGCGGTACTGCGTTTGGGAGTCGTGTTGGGGGGCGGTGGATTTTTAAACCGCACCTTGTTGCCCTTCTCTCTGGGCCTCGGTGGCCCGATCGGCTCGGGCCAACAGGGATTCAGCTGGATTCATTTAGACGATGTGGTGGCCATGATCCGTTGGGTGTCCGAGCGCCAACAGACGGGTGTGTATAACGCCACCGGGCCCGAGGCGGTCACCAACGCACACATGGCACTGGCGTTAGGCAAAGCGGTCCGGCGACCGGCGGTGATCCCCGCCCCTAGCCTGGTGATGCGTGGCGTGTTTGGTCAGATGGCCGAGGAGCTGTTATTGGCAGGTCAAATGGCCCTGCCGGCCCGAGCCCAACAAGAGGGATTTACTTTCCATCATCCGGATATCCAATCGGCCATGCAGGCCGCCGTAATCAGTAAGCGGTCTGGCTCCAGGGGCGGCTGAGTCCGGCGGTGCGGTTACGCGCCTGGTCCAACAATTCCATGCTGAAATCCGGGGACAGGGGTAGCACCTCCGAGACACGAGAAAAACTGGGGTGCAGTCGCCAGTCGCTGGGCAAGTCGGTCTGCTCGAGCAAACGGCGATGCATCTTGGCAAAGATGACCAAGTCGGTTTCGCTGGCCAAATCATGATCCCCCGAGTGATCGGGCTGGGCGGTGGCCAGGCTCGCGGTTAATTGTCCCAGCTTCCACTCGCGAATCAACATCAACGTGGTTTCGTGTCCGCAGGCGTCAATCGCCTGTTCGATAGCCGCAGGGTCCTGGGCCAGTGCGGGCTCTTGATCGATATAGGCGAGCAAAATCAGCGGCCCCATCTCGGCCCACATCACGCGAATTTCAAGATCTTCTGGGTGGCCGATTTGAGTCTTTTCACTGAGCGAGCGCACCATTGAGGCGAGCTCCAGTGCTTGCTCCCAGTGGCGATGCCAGGCCGCCTCAATTTTGGGATGCTGAAAGTCAGCCACCGGCTGGGCCAGGACCAACTGGCGCAGGGTGTCTGTCGGCAGTGCCTTTAAAACGTCCTTGGCCCGCCGCTCACCTGAAATGTTGGGATCGGTCAGTTGTGCACAGCGGATTGCCCGGGCGGCTAGCAACGGGTCCGCCATAATCAACGTCACCAGCGTGTTATCCGAGGCGGATTCGGCCGAGGTTTTCAGGCCCTTGCCAACATCGGTCGGGTAGTGCCAGCGTAAACGCCGGGCAGACAGATCAGCGGTCATGTTGAGGTAAAAGGGGTATTGCGACAGTTGCGGGTCTTGCATGTTAAAAACCCGGATCTCGTCGTTGACTTGGATCTGTTCCATCAGCGCCTCAAGCTGGCCGTGTTCGATGCTGACCAACAACGAAGGCAAGACCACTTCGGCCTTGAACTTGCGTGGACGCAGGCGGGCGATGGCCTGGGTGGCTCGGGGCGAGGACGCCGGTATCTCGATGCGGCGCCCGTCGCTTGCGACCAGATCAATTTGCCCCTCGAGCAGCAGGTAATCCCGGCTGTCCTGAGCACCAATATCAAACAGAATGGAGCCCGGGCGCATATGCTCCAGATCAAAAAACTGCGCCAGCATCACCAAGTCATCCGCCGGCAGGTCGGTAAATCCGGCAAAGTTGCGCAAACGCTCGGGCTCAATTTGAGTTTGAAACTGGCGAATGCCTGCGACTTCAGGCGACTTTTTTGTACGGCCAAAACGCATGGCACACCTCATTTACGATCAACTGAGTACAGTGTAGTCAGGGTTTTCAGGCTTGCTTGGGCTGAAGGTTCAACCTTTTGCTAGCACTAGGATTTCCTCGACCAACAGACCTTTTGATTGCAAGGCCTCTAGGGCCCCGTTCAGTGTGTTGCCGGTCACCAGCACATCGTCGACCAGCCAAACTCGCCGGCACCCTTTTGTACTTGCGTGAAACCGCCCTGGTCGCCGTTGTGCTTTGCTGCGGTGTTTGCCGTGCCATGCCAGTTTGGGGTGCAGCAAGCCCTGGACCGGCAAATTTAGGGCCCGTCCCAGGCCAATGGCAATGTGCGCTGTGGGATCGCCGGCACGTCGCCAGCGGTTCCACCACTGGCCGGGGACCCAGGTAATGGCATCCGGCCGCGCTCGAGTTTGCACGGCGCGGGCCATGGCCTGGCCTGCCCACTCGCCTAAGGCCGTGTCGCGGCTGTGTTTCAGTTGTAAGGTCAGGGCTTTTAGTGGGCCATCAAAGGTACCCAGGGCCCAAAATGGCCAAGGCTGGGGACTCTCCCAGGCCGGTGTTTCGGCCAACTCCTGGCGGCACAGGCGTTGGCAAAAGGGGCACAGTGCTCGTTGACGGGTTTCCGCCAAGCAAAGGGCGCAGTGGGTCTCGATGAATCGCATTCGCCCAGTGTGCCGTGCCCGGCCCTGATCGCGCATGCGCTGCTAGGGGCGCACAGAATAATCCGGCCTGATTGTATTAATTTTGATCAGTCGTCAATCTGCAGGCGGCCTGAAGCTTGACGAGGGGCGTAGCCGCCTTACACTGCCGTCAACCAAGGAGATGACATGATTAAACACGACTGGACTCGGGACCAAATTGCCGCCATCTATGAGCAGCCCTTGATGGATCTGCTGATGCAGGCGCAGACGCTGCATCGCGAGCATCATCACGCCAACCAAGTCCAGGTGTCGCAACTCATGTCGATCAAGACCGGGGCATGCCCAGAAGACTGTGCTTATTGCCCTCAGGCGGGGATCTATGACACCGGCTTGGACAAGGAAAAGCTGGCCGCGATCGAAGCGGTAGTTGAACAGGCACGGGCGGCCAAAGCATCCGGCGCCACTCGATTTTGCATGGGGGCAGCCTGGCGCGAGCCGCCAGCCAAGGCCATGCCGGTGCTGACCGCCATGGTCAGTGAAGTCAAAGCGCTTGGCCTCGAGACCTGTATGACGCTGGGGATGCTGGATGCGGATCAGGCCGGCACCTTGGCCGAAGCCGGGTTGGACTATTACAACCACAACCTGGATACCTCGCCGGAGCATTACGGCAACATCATCACCACCCGCACCTATGGCGATCGCCTGGAAACCTTGGCCGAGGTACGCAACGCCGGCATGAAGGTCTGTTCGGGTGGGATTTTGGGCCTGGACGAGTCACAAAACGACCGTATCGGCTTGCTACAAAGCCTGGCCAACTTGCCCGAGCATCCCGACAGCGTGCCGATTAACCAACTGGTCAAAGTGCCTGGAACGCCGCTCGAAGACGCCGAGGACTTGGACCCCATCGATTTTGTCCGGACCGTGGCGACGGCGCGTATCATCATGCCCCGCAGCGTCGTGCGTTTAAGTGCAGGTCGGGAAATCATGAGCGATGAGATGCAGGCCCTGTGTTTTATGGCCGGCGCCAACTCACTGTTTTACGGCGAGACCTTGTTGACCACCCCCAACCCCGAGACCGACCAAGACCAAGCGCTGTTTAAACGCATGGGAATTCAAACGACCCAGCAGGGCGATCCGGTTAAAACCTATACGCCCCAGGCCAAGTCTGCTTGGGAGCAGAAAGTCGATTCGCTGGCCAAGGACGCGATGTCTCTGTGAGTCAATGGCGAGCGGCGGCCGAGGCACGGATCGCCGAGGCTGCCTCGGCAGATCTGTTGCGCACCGTGACGCAGCTCAGCACGCCCCAACAAGTCCAGGCCGTGATCAATGGACAGCGGGTTATCAACTTTAGCTCAAACGATTACCTAGGCTGGGCCAATGACCCCCAGCACGTCGCGTGGATGACCGAGGGCGCCCAGCGCTATGGTGTCGGCAGCGGCGCCAGCCACTGGGTCGTCGGGCACACCGGTGCGCACGCGCGCTTGGAGCAGGCGATTGCCGACTGGCTGGGCGTGGATGCGGTGGCCTTGTTCGCGACCGGCTATCTGGCCAATTTGGCGTCAGTGGCGACCCTAGGAGCCCAGGCCAGCGTTCACCAGGACCGGCTGAATCATGCGTCCTTGTTGCAAGCCGGGCAGTTGGCCCAGTCCTCGCGACGCTTTGCCCATGGTGATCCACAGGCACTCGAGGCCCGTCTGATAAAAACACAGGGTCTC
>CALKMT010000062.1 GCA_938091715.1 uncultured Litorivicinus sp. | reverse complement strand
CGGCCCGGGCCATGAAGACCATGGGCCTAAAACACCTGGTGCTGGTGCGGCCGAAAACCTTTCCCTCGGACATTGCGGTGGCCCGTTCCAGTCATGCGGACGACATCCTAGAGTCGGCTGTGGTGGTCGACACCCTGACCGAAGCCATTGCGGACTGTCATTTCGTGGTCGGTACGGGGGATCGCACGCGCACCGTGCCCTGGCCGTTGTATCGGCCTCGGGAAATGGCCGAGCACGCCCGGGCACTGCCGGCGGATCAAAATATCGCCCTGGTGTTTGGTCGCGAGGACATCGGCATGACCAACGATCAGATGATGCAATGCAATGCCCAGGTGCAAATCCCGGCCAACCCCGAGTATTCCAGTCTGAATCTAGCCAGTGCGGTGCAGGTGCTTGTATACGAGCTGCGCATGGCCGGGTTGGGCGATGATGGGCAACAGCCCGGGCGCCGGGATTGGGACGAGCCACTGGCGCCACAGATCGAAGTCGAGCGCTTGGTTCAGCATTGGCAACAGGCCTACTTGGATGCCGAGTTCCTAGACCCCAACAATCCAAAAGCGGCGATGACTCGCATCACCCGATTGCTGACCCGCGCGCAATTGGATCAGACCGAGGTCAATATCCTGCGCGGCATGCTGTCCAGCGTGCAGCGCTGGGTGACACGGGCAAAACCTAAGGATTAGACTGAACGCATGTTTGCCACACTAAAAGAAGACATCGCAGCGGTATTCGAGCGCGATCCGGCGGTGAAATCCAAGTTCGAGGTGCTGACCTGTTATCCGGGCATGCGTGCAATCTGGATTCATCGACTGTCCCATCGGGTATACACCGCAGGCTGGCCGGTGCCGGCCCGCATGCTGTCGGGCTTGGGTCGCTTTCTGTCTGGCGTCGAGATTCATCCTGGGGCCACCATTGGCCGCCGATTCTTTATCGATCACGGCATGGGGATTGTCATCGGCGAGACTGCCGAGATCGGGGACGACGTCACGCTGTACCACGGGGTGACCCTGGGCGGCACGACCTGGAATCAGGGCAAGCGCCACCCGACCCTCGAGGACGGGGTGGTGGTCGGCGCCGGCGCCAAAGTCCTGGGTCCGATTACCATCGGCCGGGATGCTCGGGTGGGCTCGAATTCGGTGGTCACCAAGGCGGTACCCGCGGGTACCACGGTGACCGGAATTCCCGGGCGGATTTTGTCCCAGGAACAGGGCAAACGCGCCGAGTTGCAAGAACAGCACGGCTTTGACATGTACGGCGTAACCGAAGAAATGCCCGATCCGGTGGCGCGCAGCGTGCGGGCCTTGGCGGATCAAAACCTGGCCCTGCAGAAAAAAGTCGATGCCATGGCGGCCCGTTTGTGCCAGTTGGATCCTAACTTTTGCAATGAAGAAGTGCCGGCCATGGACGAGCACGCCTTGGACGGTCTCGAGAACGATTCGTGATTTATTTCGATTACGCCTCGACCACGCCGGTTGACCCCAGCGTTGCCCAGCAGATGTCCTCGTCGATGATGTTGACCGGACATTTTGCCAATCCGGCTAGCGTACACGGGCTGGGCTGGCAGTCTCGCGAAGTGGTTGAAAAGGCCCGTCGTCAGGTCGCTCGGGCGATTGGGGCCGAGGCCCGCGAGATCGTCTGGACCTCGGGTGCTACAGAGTCTGACAACCTGGCCATTCTGGGCGTTCTACGGGAATCCGAGGCGTCGCATTTAATCACCAGCACCATTGAGCACAAGGCCGCCCTAGATGCCGCCAAGCAGGCCGAACACGAGGGCGTTCAGGTTACCTATCTGACACCCCAGTCCAGTGGCCGGATTGAAGCTGACCAGGTGGCTCAGGCCTTGCAACCCAATACGCGGCTGGTGTCGTTAATGCACCTGAATAACGAGGTCGGTGCGGTCAACGATTTGGCCGGCATCAAAGCTGTGCTGCCTGATAGCGTGTTGCTGCACACCGATGCGGCCCAGTCCAAGGGTAAGGTTGAGCAGCTGGATGTTCAGGCCCTGGGTGTGGATTTGGCCAGCTTCAGCGCCCACAAGACCTATGGCCCCAAGGGGGTCGGCGCGTTGTACGTGCGCCGGGGGCTTGAGCGCGAGATGCGGCCACTGCAATTTGGTGGCGGGCACGAGCGGGGTCTGCGCAGCGGAACCCTGCCGACCCATCAAATTGTCGGCATGGGCGCGGCCTACGCGTTGGCCGATCAGCTGCATGGCGAGGACCAAGAGCACTACCGACGGGTTCGCGAACAGGTGCTGGCGGGCATTCAGGCGATGGGTGGCGAGCCCAATGGCGAATCCGGCGTGCCGACCCTGCTCAACGTGCATTTCCCCGGTTGTGACGCAGAAGTGCTAATGTCCAGCATGCCAAACGTTTGCGTCTCCAGTGGCAGCGCCTGCAATTCCGCCGATGTGTCCCCATCTCATGTATTAATGGGCATGGGATTCCAGCGTACACGGGCGTTGTCATCGATCAGAATCAGTTGGGGGCGGTTTACGACCCTGGCGGACACGGAAGCGTTTTTGGATCAGCTAGGACGATCCGTTACTACTTTAGGAAAACGGTCATGAGTTTGCAGGTCACACCCAAAGCGGCGGCGCACCTTCAGCGCCAGCTGGCACAAAACAACGACGCGGCGGGCATTCGGTTGGGCGTCAAACCCAGCGGGTGCAGCGGCTACATGTACGTCGTTGACTTTGTCAGCGCCCCCACCGAGCAGGACATCCCCTTGGAATTTCATGGGGTTCCGGTCTTCGTGGATGACTTGTCATTGCCCATGATGGACGCAGTCGAGGTCGACCTGGTCACCGAGGGCCTGAACAAAGGACTACGCTTTCATAACGCTAACGCCGTCAGTGAATGTGGATGCGGCGAGTCTTTTTCCGTCTAACGCTGTATTGACAGCGCGCTTGGCCCTATAATCTCGCGCGAGATTTTTTCAACGAATTAGGAGCCAATCATGGCCGTAGAACGCACGCTATCCATCATCAAGCCCGACGCAGTCGCC
>CALKMT010000061.1 GCA_938091715.1 uncultured Litorivicinus sp. | reverse complement strand
GGTTCACATCACCACTAGCGCAGTAACCGTGCGCGGCATCGTCAATATCAGTGCGATGGCCGCCGTCGACAGCTTGGCCCGCGAGGCCTAGGTTGCGAACAGCTGATCCATGTCGCGAAACGCCTTAAATTCCAGGGCGTTTCGGGCAGGGTCGTAAAGGAAAAAGGTGGCTTGCTCGCCGGGCAACCCGGCGAAACGAATCCCTGGCTGAATGACAAATTCACAACCCGCCTGTTCCAATCGAGCAGCCAGGCTGTGCCAGTCGTCCCAGCCCAAAACCACGCCAAAATGCGGTACCGGTACCGACTGACCGTCCACCGGATTATGAATTTCATCGGCTTTAGGCGACACATGGGTTACTAACTGGTGCCCAAAAAAGTTCCAGTCAATCCACTGCTCAGACGAGCGACCCTCATCGCAGCCCATTAATTCTCCGTAAAACTGACGCGCGGCGACCAAATCATCCACAGGGATGGCGAGGTGGAAAGGTTGCAACATAATGCGCTCCAGAGTTCAGGGGAGCATGGAGTCTATGACAGCCTCGTATCGCTGCTCAAGCGCCGCAATCCGATACGGCGTCATGTCAGGCGCTGGCGGAAATCCACCGTCTCTCCACTGACGCAGCAGGGCCACCGCGTTATTCGCTTCATTATCAATGTCCGGTGTCGAGTGATAGCGCGGCAGATCGGGGAAAAATTCCGGATAACTGAGACGATCCGGAAGCAACGGCACACATTGCATCGCGGCGGCCTCCATCACATCAATGCCCTGAAAGTCATGCCGGGATGTCGAGAGCACCACATCGGCATTGGCCATCCGGGCACGGTACAGTTGCCGATCCGATTCGTACTGACTCAGTGCAATCCGCCGGCCATGGTTATTCTCGACCTCGGCCATGCTGAGTGGAATTTGTTGGGTTCGATACCCGGTCAAGACCAGCTTGGCATCAAGATCGGATTGATCGAGCTTTTTGACAAAAGCCAGTAACCGCTCGGGTCCTTTGTCAAATCCCCAGCGATGATTCCACAGAATACGCAGGCTGCCCTGCTCACTCGCCGGCTGCGCGTCGGCAAACACGTCCTCTGCCAGGGGCAAAGGAATTTCAACGCTTTTGGCCAACAGTTGCTGGACCAGCCCCGGGGGAAACTCCTCTGGCATCTTGTCGACCATGGCCGCAATGCCCGACATAAAACTGGACAGATTATGGCGGCTGTTAAAGATGCATTGATCCGAAGCGAGCGCGGTATACATGGCCGTCATCTGAGCATCCGAGGCACCGTAAGAGCGATTATTCTCGGAATAGCTAAAGGGATTTTCGTAAAAATAAACCAGTGTCGGGGTCGCAATGATCTTGGGAGCCAAGCCTCGCAGCGTCGCCAAGTCCACCAAACTGGTCACGATGATCAGGTCATAACCACGGCCCAGCTCGTCGGCATAATGATGCGCCAAGCGAAGTGCGTTGCCCCGTACGCGCCAACTGAAATGGTCGGGCTGCAAACCAATGTGGGTCCATTGAGCCCCGGGGAACATGTCACGGAAACGATGCTGCCAGTACAGAGCTGGCTCGGCGTCGTAGGCAGATATTGTTAATACTCGAAGACCATCCAACCGCTCGCTCACACTGGCACCTCAACTTACGTCATGTCACGCCCCGCTGAAATCCCTCTACTAGGTGATCGATCAGGGCCCGCACCCGCGACGGCAGGTGCTGACGATGAGGATAGACCGCCCAGATCTTTCGTTCGGGTTGGACTGTCCAGTCTGCTAACAGGCGCACAACTTGCCCCTGCTCTAACCAGTCTCGAGCCAAAAAACTGGGCAAAATCGCAAAGCCCAATCCTTGGATCGCCATCTGTCGCAAAAACGCACCGTGATTGCCCCCAATCCGGCCGGTATAACTTTGCTCAACCCACTCATCTGCGCGGGAAAACTGGAACAGCTTGCGTGCGTTGCCGGTATAGGCAACCAAGGGCGCCTCGGCCCAATCGCTGGGCGAATCCGGCACACCGTGACGGGCGACAAAATCTGGGCTGGCCAACACCCACATCGGTGAAGGCGCCAATTGCCGGGCGACCAAGGAGCTGTCTTCCAAACTGCCTACCCGGATCGCCACGTCAAACCCCTCGTCCAGCATATCAACCAGATGTTCGGCACCCTCGACTTGCAGCTCAAGATCCGGATTCTGATCTGCAAACTCGGCAAATATTTCTGCCAGCCCCGCGTCCAACAGCGCAATCGGTACCGATATGCGCAAACGCCCGGCCACGGTACCTTGACGATCGCGAAGCTCGTCAGTGGCCAGTTGCAGCCCTTCAATCAATGCCGCCGAGCGCTCGAAGAATCGGTGACCGTCTTCCGTTAACGCCAGCTTGCGCGTGGTGCGCTGAAACAGCCGCACTCCCAACTCACCCTCGAGGCGCTGGATCTGCTTGCTGACTGCGGAGGGGGTCATGTCTAACTCCCGCGCCACGGCGGCGAAGCTGCCCATTTTTGCGACACGGATAAACAGCGGTAAGCGGGATAAATAGTCCATAAGGGCCTCAACATTCGTTGTCTGTAAGTGGGCTCGCACCTCGAATTTTCAATTCAATCGAAGTTGGCACGGAACTCGCTTTGTACTTTCTGAAGGTTAATAGACAGACCCACACCGGACGGAATGCACAGAAACAGTGCGCCGATCGGTGTTTTTTGCGTATTAACGCACCAAAATAGAGCAAGAGGACAGGCGCTTTGGAGACAAATATAACTTCGCTATCGGATCGGCTAGGGGTACTGGCGACCAGCACTGACACATTTTTTATTCTGATGGGTGCGATTTTGGTGCTGTTCATGCACGCCGGTTTTGCATTCTTGGAGGTCGGCACCGTCCGTCACAAGAACCAGGTCAACGCACTGGTAAAAATCTTGACCGATTTTGGTGCGTCTGCCGTGGCCTATTTCGCCATCGGCTACAGCCTGGCCTACGGCAGTAATTTCTTTGGCCCCGCCGAATCCTTGATCGTTGACAGCGGATACGAACTCACCAAGTTCTTTTTCTTGTTGACCTTCGCCGCCGCCATCCCCGCCATTATCAGTGGCGGCATTGCCGAGCGCGCCGCGTTTTGGCCGATGATGATGGCCAACGTGACCATCGTCGCCCTGATCTACCCCCTGTTCGAAGGCATGATCTGGAACGGAAATTATGGCTTTCAGGCCTGGCTAGAGCAGAGCTTTGGTGCGTCCTTCCACGACTTTGCCGGTTCCGTCGTCGTGCATGGTGTGGGTGGTTGGTTAGCCCTGACCGCGGTGTGGATTTTGGGCAGCCGCAACGGACGGGTACGCGACGGACGGGTGGTTAGCTTTGCACCCTCCAGCATCCCCTTCTTGGCCTTGGGATCCTGGATCCTGATTGTCGGTTGGTTTGGATTCAACGTCATGAGCGCCCAAGCGGTCGAGGGCATCAGCGGTTTGGTGGCAGTGAATAGCTTGATGGCCATGGTTGGCGGCACGATCGCTGCCCTGATCATCGGCAAAAATGATCCCGGCTTCATTCACAACGGTCCGCTGGCGGGTCTGGTCGCGATTTGTGCAGGGTCAGACATCATGCACCCGCTGGGCGCGCTGACCACCGGCTTGGTCGCCGGGGCGATCTTTGTATTCTTGTTTGCCTGGTCACAGCGTCAGCACAAGCTGGACGACGTGCTGGGCGTTTGGCCTTTGCACGGGGTTTGTGGCGTATGGGGCGGCATTGCTGCCGGCATCTTTGGCACCTCGGCCTTGGGTGGACTGGGCGGCGTCAGCCTGATGTCGCAGGTCATCGGAACCGCAGCCGGGGTTGCCATTGCCGTGGTGGGTGGTCTTATTGTCTACACCCTGATTGATCGGATGTTCGGCCTGCGTTTAGACGAGGAAGGCGAGTTCAACGGTGCGGATTTGGCCATTCACCGCATCCGAGCCAATCCCGACGTTAAGTAGGCAGATCAAACCCGTGGCAGCCCTCTCGCTGCCACTGGGTTATCAAATCCAGCTTTTCCGTCCGGCTTAATTGTTTGATGCGATGCTCTTCCTTTAGGGCGCTCGACTGATCGGGAAACTGACGTACCGTTAAACAGCGCCTGGGTGGGTCGGCACGGGTAAACCGTGCGCCCTTGCCGCTGGCATGCGCCAAAAGGCGCTTGCGGGGGTCCACCGCCACGCCGGTATACAGACGCCCCGATTGGCACTCGAGTACGTAAACCGACCACGGCTTCAAAACGGAATATCTCGCCCCGCCCAATCTCGCAACGTGCCCGAATCCTTGGGCGTAAACTGGCTTAGCACCTGATCGAGCTGCGCTGCCGCGCGTTTGACTGTGAATAACTGATCGCTGGGTACTCGGGACTGAAATGGCTGGGACAGTTGTGTATCCACGGTACCCGGATGCAGGAGCGCGACGATGGCCGAGGGATTGACCCGGCCCAACTCCAACGACAGGTTCTTTAACATCATGTTTTGTGCAGCCTTGCTGGCCCGATAGCTGTACCACCCCCCCAAGCGGTTATCGCTGATACTGCCGACCCGAGCCGACAAGGACGCGAACACAAATCCCGGGCAGCGGCGCATCCGATCCCACAGGGCTTGGGCCAACAACGCCGGCCCCAAGGCATTCACCTGGTAGCTGTACAAGGCCGCGTCTGGATGTAACTGACGCAAGGATTTTTCAGGCTGGCCTTGATCCCAGTGCAAGACCCCAGCGGTATTAATCACCCGCGTAACATCCGGCGCCGCTTGCAAGAGCGTCGTGACCGCCGCTTGAATGGAGTCCGGCTGGGACAGATCCAGCGCAATGGCGTTCGGCCCCTCGGCGGTGCGGCCAGCAACCCATACCTGGTCACCTCGCGCACGCAATTGCTGGGCCCAAGCGGCGCCAATGCCTTGGGTTCCACCCACGATCAGTGTTTGCATGCTGCAGTCCTCTGCTAGCCGTCCGTAGCAGGTTTCGTCCAATCGGATGGCCAACGACCACCCAAATTCAAAGTAAATTCGTACGCCGTTTGGGCGACTTCGCGCCCCAGCTCGACCACCCGCTCATCGTTCATTCGAGCCACCGGGCCACTCAAACTGATCGCGATGCGCGCTTGACCAAACTCATCAAAAACCGGAGCCGCCACGCAGCGCAATCCCGGATTACGCTCTTCTAGATCCAGCACGTAACCACGCTGGCGAGCGTGGGCCAAATCGGCCTCCAAGCTGGCCCAGTCGGTCAGTGTTGAATCCGTAAAGGCAGGGCCCAATTCCTGTGGCAACTGGGCCCGACGTTGTGGCTCGCTCATTGCCGCCAGTAAGGCCTTGCCGACACCGGACGCCCAAGCCGGGGCCCGTGAGCCCAGGGGCGCGACCATGCGCATCACTTCGGTGCACTCCACCTGACTGACAAAGATGACTTCCGAGCCATCCAAGGTGCCCAAATTCGCGGTTTCACCCAAACCGGCCAAGCGCACCAGTGCCGGATGCAGATCGCCGACCCAGTCTCGCGCAACAAAAAACGCGGACCCCATCTCAAAACTGGCCACACCCACCTGCCACAACCCGTCAATCGACTCTCGTACAAATCTAAGTTGTTGCAGAGTCTGCAACAGTCTGTGAACCGTGGATGGGGCCAAATCCACTGCCCGGGCCAAATCAGCCAAGGCCAAGCCATGGGGGTGCTCGGCCAGGGCCAGCAAAATATGCAGGCCACGGGCCAGGCTTTTGACTTGTTGGGGATCGTTTGTCGGCATGTGCAAAGGATACGCGCTAGCCATCTGACTGTCAGTTAACACTTTCAGATTCGTACCCGACTAAAAAAGTAGGTAATTTTCTTTCTTAGTGGATATAGTTGTGAGACGGGGCTTATTCCCCTTCAAGGAGAGACACGATGTTAGTACTCACCCGACGACTGGGCGAACGCATATTTATTGATGGCGGTCGCGTCGTAGTTAAAGTACTGGGATTCCATGGAAAGAGCGTCAGGCTCGGATTGGATGCAGATTCAGATACGCGTATTTTACGTGCCGAACTTCACGAGGACATGCTCGCCGAAGCGGAAGAAGAAGAGCAAGAAAGCCCCAAAACCAACAAGGGCTAAGCCAGACCCTCGATACGAGGGGCATAACGAGTCTGACCCCGAAAGGTTTCTACTGTCGGCGTCCAAATCAAGCGCACTCGATCACCGACTTGCACCGGCCAATCCGATCCTGGCTCGGTTAATGCACGGAACCATATTGTCCTAAATTGTTTATCCCCCGCAGCCACTACCAGGCTTAAGTGGACAGGTTCTTTGCCGACCACTTTGCCCTGAACAATGTCAAAGTCTGCCTCAAAGCGTGGCCGCTCGAATCCCCGACCAAACGGCGCCAGTGCGTCGATTTCTTCGATCAGCTCGGGGCCCAGAAGCGCAGGATCCAGATAGCCATCGTGCCAGCGCACGGGCTCGGGGGCATGATCAATTTGACCCGACACAGCCCGATGCAGTGCATGGGCAAACTCGGCCAGCTGGCCCCGTTCAAGTGTCAACCCTGCAGCACCCGCATGACCACCAAAACGAACCAATAGGGTCTGGCATGCCTCTAGGGCCTGCTTGGCATGCACACCGGGCACGCTGCGCATGCTACCCACGTAATGATTGGGATCTTGAGCCGGCGCTAGCACCACGCTGGGCAGGCCGGTGCGTTCGGTGATCCGCGAGGCCACAATTCCTTGAACTCCTGGGTGACCTTGGTCATCAGCGACGACGACTACATACCGGCCGGTGTCTTTTTGTGCCAGCGCTTTGGGCATGCAGGATTGAACCATGGCCCGTTCAATCTGTTTGCGCTCGTCATTGTCCGCACTGAGCGTGGATAAATAACGATCAGCGTCCTGATCCTGAGTCGCCAGGATCCACCACAAGGCCGCCATCGGATCGTCAATCCGGCCCCGGGCATTGATTCGCGGGCCTAACTGAAAGCCCAGGGTTTCTGCATTGAAGGGTAACGCGTCCTGACCCAGGACACGGGCGGCCGAGCGCCATGCCGCCCGTTGCTGGCGGTTCATTTGCTGCAGGCCAGCGTTAACCACCGCGCGGTTAATCGCACTGCCGCCAAGGTCCACGCAATCTGCCACCGTGCCCAACGCGACCACGTCCAGGCTGTCCACCAGCTTGGGTGCGTCCCCGGGCAAGTGCCCGACTTCGATCAAGCGGTTTCGCAAGGCACTCATGATCAACCAACTCACCATGACACCTGCAATCGAGGCGTCCGGATAGGAGCAGTCAGGGCGAGTAGGATTGATGACGGCCAACGCACTGGTCGGGATACCGTCTGGCGGCAGCGCATGATGGTCGCCGACAATCACATCGATGCCCGCGGCGGCGAGCTGTGCGATTCGCTCTTGATCGGACGAGCCGCAGTCAGCGGTAATGACCACCGCCGGCGGGCTGGGCTCGGCCAGCAGTCGGTCCACTAGATTCTGCGAAATCCCGTAACCGTCATGAATTCGATGCCCGATCCAGCTGCTGAGCCGCGCGGCCGGCACCTGAAAGTGATCGCGAAATGCACTGAGGATCACCAGATGGCTGGTCACCCCATCCACGTCATAATCGGTCAGGATTCCAATCGACTCGTCACCCTGAATAGCCTGCACTAAGCGATCTAGCGCCGGTTGGATATCGGCTAATTGGTCCGGCGAGGCCAGGTGACGCAGATGCGGTGTCAGAATCCCGTCTAGATTGGCAATCGCCGACTCGGCCAGGCGCCCCGCCAGCAGCCGAGCTTGCAAGCCCGTGGCACCCAACGCCAACGCCTGGTCAAAGACGTCGCGACGTTGCGCGCGGGCCTGAGTTTTCATGATCAGATGCGATCGGCCACGTAACGCTGAACCTGGGCCAAATCGTTGGGCAACACTTCGTATCGCTCTTCACGATGCATCAGATCCTGCATGCTGGCGGGCAATGTCGAAGGCTCTAATCCCGCGGCAACCACCGCCTCTGCAAACTTGGCTGGATGGGCCGTGGCCATACAGATCATTGGACTGTCGCCTAAGTAATTCTCGGCTACCCGGACACCAATGGCGGTGTGCGGATCAAGGACCTCGCCTGTGCTGGCATGCCAACGTTTGATTGTGGCGACGGTCTCGTCATCACTCACGGCACCTGAGTACA
>CALKMT010000060.1 GCA_938091715.1 uncultured Litorivicinus sp. | reverse complement strand
ACCCTGTCGCCCGGTGCTGACACCCTGCTGGTGGTGCGCAACACCCTGCGTGGCGGTCGCCTGGACGGTGCCTTGACCACCTTGGCCATCTGCAGCGGGTTGTTTGTGCATGCCACCGTGTCAGCCCTGGGAGTGGCGGCCCTGATCGCGGCAAGTCCCGCGGCCTATGCGGTGTTGCAGGGGTTGGGTGCGTTGTATCTGTGCTGGTTGGGTTTGGGCAGTCTGCGGGCCAGTCGGGGGCCCTATGCGACCCCGAACTACCAGGCAGCCTTTCAGGGCGTGCAGGTCGGGCGGTCCCTGCGCGAGGGATTTCTGTCCAATGTGCTGAACCCAAAAACCCTGACGGTGTATCTGGCGATATTGCCTCAGTTTATTGATCCGGCTCAGGCCTGGGTCCAGTCTATGGTACTGGCCGGGCTGCATTTTGCCCTGTCGGTAGTTTGGTTGGGATTGATTCTGTGGTTTGTAAATCTGGTTAAACGCCATCTATTGGCGGATTCGGTGCGGCGTTGGATTGATCGCGCCTTTGGCGTGTCGCTGATGGCCCTGGGGTTGATGCTGGCCTTTCAATAAGCCGCAGCCTTATTTGAAATAATTATATCTACCTTTTGATTTTTCGATTGGTGATCTGTCGCTGGATTTGACAGAGTGTCGGCAGATAACTCTGTTGGAGACGCCCAAAATGACCGCCCAGATCCCCCATTACGTCAACGGACAGCGCAGCGCTGGCCAGTCAACTCGTAGCCAAGCCGTGACCAACCCGGCCACCGGACAGGTCACTGGCCAGGTGATGCTGGCCGAGGTCGTGGATGTCGACGTGGCCGTGGCGGCCGCCCAAGCGGCGTTTCCCGCCTGGGCTAACATGCCGCCGATTCGTCGGGCCCGTTTGATGAACGAATTCCTGCGCCTGGTGCGGGAAAACAAGGAAGCCCTAGCCACTGCGATCACTCAAGAGCACGGTAAGGTCTTTACCGACGCCTGTGGCGAGGTCGAGCGCGGCATCGACATCATCGAATTCGCTTGCGGCATGCCACAACTGCTAAAGGGCGATTACACCGAGCAGGTCAGCACTGGCATCGACAACTGGACTGTGCGCCAGCCCCTGGGCGTGGTCGCCGGCATCACGCCGTTTAATTTCCCGGTCATGGTGCCGATGTGGATGTTCCCGGTCGCCATTGCGGCGGGTAACACCTTTATCCTGAAACCCTCGCCTACCGATCCCACTGCCTCGTTGTTGTATGCCGACTTGATGAAGCAAGCGGGCTTCCCCGATGGCGTGTTTAACGTGGTGCATGGCGACAAGGTGGCGGTGGATGCCTTGATCGACCACCCCGACGTCAAGGCGATTTCCTTTGTTGGCTCGACACCGATCGCCAACGCTATTTACGAGCGCGGTGCCAAGCAGGGCAAGCGCGTCCAGGCCCTGGGCGGGGCCAAGAACCACATGATGGTCATGCCCGATGCGGATTTGGAAAAAACCGTCGATGCGCTGATCGGTGCGGCCTATGGTTCGGCGGGCGAGCGCTGCATGGCAATTTCGGTGGCGGTCTTGGTCGGCGACGTGGCGGATCAAATTGTGCCGATGCTGGCCCAGCGCTGCCGCGAGTTGAACATCACCGACGGCATGGATCTGGCCGCGGAAATGGGCCCGATCGTGACGGCCCAGGCCAAGGAACGGATCGAGGGCTATATCCAAGCCGGGGCCGACGAGGGGGCAGAATTGTTGGTCGACGGGCGTGGCTTCACCGTGGCCGGCCAGGAAGAGGGCTTTTGGCTGGGCGGCTCGTTGTTTGATCGAGTCACCCCGGACATGAAGATTTACTTAGAGGAAATTTTTGGCCCGGTGCTGGCCTGTGTACGGGTCGACACCTTCGCCGAGGGCTTGCAACTGATCAACGATCACGAGTTCGGCAACGGCGTGTCCTTGTTCACTCGCGACGGCAACGTGGCGCGGGAATTCCAGCGCCAGGTCCAGGTGGGCATGGTCGGCATCAACGTACCGATTCCGGTGCCCATGGCATGGCAGGGCTTCGGTGGCTGGAAGCGCAGCCTGTTCGGTGACATGCATGCCTATGGTGAAGAGGGCGTGCGTTTTTACACCAAGCAAAAGTCGGTCATGCAGCGCTGGCCGGAAAGCATCGAGAAGGGGGCAGAGTTTGTCATGCCCACCGCCAAATAGGAGCGGCAGCCATGACTGCGCACGCGTTTGACTATGTCGTTATTGGAGCGGGTTCAGCAGGATGCTTGATGGCCAATCGACTCAGCCGGGACCCGAACAATCGGGTGCTGCTGCTCGAGGCCGGCAAAAAAGACAATTACCACTGGATTCATATTCCGGTGGGGTATTTGTACTGCATCGGCAATCCGCGCACCGATTGGATGTATCGCACCGCCCCCGATCCGGGGCTGAACGGGCGGTCTTTGGTCTATCCGCGTGGCAAGGTGCTGGGGGGCTGTTCGTCCATCAATGGCATGCTCTATCTGCGCGGTCAGGCGGCGGATTACGATGGCTGGCGTCAGATGGGGCTAACCGGCTGGGGCTGGGACGATGTGCTGCCCTATTTCAAA
>CALKMT010000059.1 GCA_938091715.1 uncultured Litorivicinus sp. | reverse complement strand
CAGGGGCGCGGCAGTGCCGCCAACAGCGCGGTGTGTTTTTGCCTGTTCATCACCGAGGTCGACCCCGCCCGGGTTGATGTTTTATTCGAACGCTTTATCAGCAAAGAGCGTAACGAGCCGCCGGACATTGATGTCGACTTTGAACATCATCGCCGCGAGGAGGTCATTCAATACCTGTACACCCGCTATGGGCGAGAACGGGCGGCCATTGCTGCGACCGTCATCACCTATCGCCCCAAGTCGGCCATTCGGGATGTGGGGCGGGCCTTGGGCATGGACGAAGGGTTACTAAAAAAACTAAGTAAAAGTCTGTCTTGGTGGGCCAAAGCCGATGGACTAGAAAGCTATTTTGAGGATCAAGGGATTGATCACCAAACCCCCAGGTTTCAGTTATTTTTGCGCTGGGTACGTGCCATTCAAGGGCAGCCACGGCACCTATCCCAGCACGTCGGGGGGTTTGTGATCTCCGACGGACCGCTGTCCCAATGGGTGCCCATCGAGAATGCCTCAATGCCCGAACGCACGATTGTGCAGTGGGACAAGGACGACATCGAAGCCTTGGGCCTGTTGAAACTGGATGTTCTGGCACTGGGCATGCTGAGTGCTATTCGCCGGGCAATGGACCTGGCCCGTCAGTGGCGACAAACCCACCCAAGCTATGGCGGGGCAATTGCCGATCGATTCGAATTACAAGACATCCCCGCCGAGGATCCCGACACCTATCAGATGCTGTGCCAAGGGCAATCGATGGGCGTTTTTCAGGTCGAATCCCGGGCCCAGATGTCGATGCTGCCCCGCCTACAACCCCGCTGTTACTACGACTTGGTCATTCAAATCGCCCTGGTGCGCCCTGGCCCCATTCAGGGTGACATGGTGCATCCGTATTTGCGCAGACGTCAGGGGCTCGAGCCTGTTGTGTACCCCAATGAGGCGGTGCAAAGCGTTTTGGGGCGCACCTTGGGGGTGCCGATTTTTCAAGAGCAGGTCATCCAGCTAGCCATGGTGGCAGCGGGCTTTTCGGCGGGCGAAGCGGACGCGTTGCGCCGTGCCATGGCCGCCTGGAAAAAGGACGGCGGCCTGGATCATTTTCAAGACAAGTTGGTCAATGGGATGTTGGCTCGGGGCCATTCGTTGGATTTCGCCCAACGACTGTTCGAGCAAATGAAAGGCTTTGGCAAGTACGGGTTCCCAGAATCTCATTCCGCAAGCTTTGCCCTGCTGGTCTATGTATCTGCCTGGCTTAAGTGCCATGTGCCCGCCGCTTTTTACTGCGGGTTACTGAACAGCTACCCCATGGGGTTTTACTCGCCCTCGCAACTGCTGCAAGAAGCCCGCCGCAACGACATCTCGGTGCTGGGTCCCTGCGTTAACCAATCAGACTACGACTATTCACTTTACGAGCAGGCGGACTCGCCGGGCATTCGGGTTGGGCTAAGGGCCATCAAAGGCCTGCCTCAAGCGGCGCTAAATCAACTGCTACTGGCCCGTGCCCAGGGCCCTTTTCAGTCCTTGGATGATTTAGCTCGGCGCAGCGGGTTAAGCGCAGCAGGATTGGAAAAGTTGGCCGGCGCAGGGGCCTTGGATTCGCTCGGTCAGCACCGCCAGGCCGCACGCTGGGCTCTGGCCGATTCAGCCTGGCAGTTGCCCTTGTTAGCCGGATTGGGGATCGAAACCGAGACATCGACCCTAGCGCCGGCGGCCGAGGGGCAGCAAGTCATCGAAGACTATCGGGCACTGGGGTTTACCCTGCGCACACACCCCATGGCCTTACTGAGAAATCACCGCGCCATTCGAGGCTCGTACCGCCATCAGGATCTGAATACCCTAGCCGATGGCACACGGATAGAACTGGCCGGTTTGGTAACGGGGCGTCAGCGGCCAGGCTCGGCGGGTGGTGTGATGTTTGCGACCTTGGAAGACGAAACCGGCAACAGCAATTTAATCCTGTGGCCCGATCGCGTGGATCGCTATCGAGGCATTTTGCTGACCTCAAGGCTGTGGCGGGTGCGCGGCGCGATTCAACACCAGCAGGGCGTGACCCACCTGATTGTGGACCACCTGATCAACTGTGATTCCCTGTTAGGCGAATTGCCCGTCAAGAACGTTAGCTATCGGCCCTAGCGTGCAGTTTCGCTGAATGCTCGTGCACGGTGTCGACCAGGGTTTTGACCCGATCCGCGTTGGCGAACTGACTGATGCCGTGGCCTAGATTAAACACATGTCCGCGATGCGGCCCAAAGGCATCCAAAATGCGCCGGGCTTCCCGGGCTACCGCCTCATCGGATCCAAACAAGGTGCCGGGATCCAAATTGCCTTGCAGGGCTACCTGCTGGCCAACCCGCTGGCGGGCATCGCCGATGTCGCAGGTCCAATCCAGACCCAGCGCATCGCAACCGGTGTTGGCCATGGCCTCAAGCCAGGCACCACCGCCCTTGGTGAACAGGATAACCGGCACCTTGCGCCCATCGTGGTGACGAATCAATCGGTCGACCACGCGCTGCATGCTGGCCAAACTGAATTCAGCGTATTGCGCATAGGGCAGAGCTCCGCCCCAGGTATCAAAAATTTGTACCGCTTGGGCGCCCGCGCGAATTTGGGCATTTAAATAGTCCGCCACGGTGTCGGCCAAATGGTCCATCAGCGCGTGCATGACGTCGGGCTGGCCGTACAGCATGCCCTTGGCATGGGGGTATTCCTTGCTGCCCGCGCCTTCGATCATGTAGGTCGCCAAAGTCCAGGGCGAACCCGAGAATCCGATCAGCGGAACACGACCGCCGAGGGCCGAGCGAATGGTGCGCACGGCGTTCATGACGTAATCCAGATCGCTCTCGACGTTCAACTGCGGCAGGGCCGCCACGTCTGCTTCGGTGCGGATTGGGTTTTTGAACGTCGGGCCTTCACCGGCTGTGAACTCCAGGCCCAAGCCCATGGCATCCGGGATGGTCAGAATGTCACTGAACAAAATCGACGCATCCAGATCGAAACGCTCCAATGGCTGCAGAGTGACCTCGCAGGCCAGGTCAGCATTGCGGCACAGATCCATAAAGCTGCCAGCGACCGCCCGGGTGGCGCGGTACTCCGGCAGGTAACGACCGGCTTGGCGCATCACCCAGATCGGCGTCGCATCGACCGACTCGCGGTTAAGCGCGCGTAGGAATCGGTCGTTTTTTAGTTCCGACATTCGTTAAACCTCAAGGTAGTCCATGATGCCCTGAGCGGCTTGGCGCCCTTCGGCAATGGCGGTTACCACCAAATCACTGCCACGCACCATGTCGCCCCCGGCAAACACTTTGGGGTTGGTGGTTTGGAAGGCGCAGGTTTGATCCGCTGGCGCTTTAATCAGGCCGCCGGCATCGGTCTCGATGCCAAAAGGGGTAAACCAAGGCTGAGGACTGGGACGGAAACCAAAGGCAATCAGCACACGATCCGCGGGAATGACTTCCTCGGAACCTGGGATCGGTTCGGGCCGACGGCGGCCGTTGTCATCCGGCTCGCCCAATTGGGTGGTGACAAACTTAACGCCTTCGACCTTGCCATCGCCGACCACTTCGATCGGTTGACGGTTGAACTCAAATCGGACGCCTTCTTCTTTGGCGTTAGCGACCTCTTTGCGTGAGCCGGGCATGTTGGCCTCGTCACGACGGTAGACACAGGTCACGCTGCTGGCGCCCTGACGAATCGAGGTGCGGTTACAGTCCATCGCGGTGTCACCACCGCCCAAGACCACCACCCGCTGGCCGCGCATGTCGATGAACTCGCTGGGGTCTTTTTCAAAACCCAGACGGCGATTGACGTTGGACACCAAGAAAGGCAGCGCATCAAAAACGCCCGGCAGATCCTCGCCTGGGAAGCCGCCCTTCATGTAGTTGTAAGTCCCCATGCCCAAAAAGACGCTGTCAAAGTCATCCACCAGGGCTTGGAATTCGATGTCCTTGCCGACCTCGGTGTTTAACCGGAATTCGATACCCATGGATTCGAAAATCTCACGGCGTTGCTCCATAACACGCTTTTCCAGCTTGAACTCGGGGATGCCAAAGGTCAGCAAGCCGCCAATTTCGGGGTACTTGTCAAAGACCACGGCTTTGACGCCATTACGCACCAAAATGTCCGCCGCCGCCAGGCCCGCCGGGCCAGCGCCGATGATCGCGACTTTTTTATCGGTCCAGACACGCTGGGACAGATCCGGACGCCAGCCCATGGCAAAGGCGGTATCGGTAATGTATTTCTCGACGTTACCGATGGTCACCGCGCCGAAACCGTCGTTCAGGGTGCACGCGCCCTCGCACAGACGATCCTGCGGGCACACACGACCACAGACTTCGGGCAGGGAGTTGGTTTGATGGCACAACTCCGCTGCTTCCATGATGTTGCCCTCACTGATCAACTTGAGCCAGTTCGGGATGTAGTTGTGCACGGGGCACTTCCACTCGCAATACGGATTGCCGCAGGACAGGCAGCGATGGGCCTGATGCGACGCCTCTTTAGGTTCGAAGTCCTCGTAAATTTCTACGAAGTCCTCGGTCCGCATGACCATGGCCTTCTTGGCCGGGTCTTGACGCGGAACGTCACGGAATTGAAAGTCGTTGGATAATTTTTCTTCAGCCATGATCGTCTCCTTACTGAGCCATGCTGCGGCTTTGGCGCAGAAGTGTGTCCAGGCCCGCGGCCTTCGGTTTGACCAGCCAGAACTGCTGCAGGAAGTGCTCATAATCGGCCAGAATTTCTCGACCCCAGGCACTGCGCGTGGCTTCTACATATTGGCTGAGCTGCAAGCGCAGGTAGTGCGCATGGTCTTCCATGGCCTCGCTACCGACCCGGGTGATGTCCACCAACTCATGGTTGTACAAGTCGACAAAGCTGCGGTCTTCGTCCAACACGTAGGCAAAACCGCCGGTCATGCCTGCGCCGAAGTTATAACCGGTCTTGCCCAGCACGATCACCAAGCCGCCCGTCATGTATTCACAACAGTGGTCCCCAGCCCCTTCTACGATCGCTGTGGCCCCCGAGTTGCGCACTGCAAAACGCTCGCCGGCGCGGCCCGCGGCGTAAAGTTTGCCGCCGGTCGCCCCGTACAGACAGGTGTTACCGATAATCGAAGTTTCCCGGGCATCAAAGGTCGAGCCCTGTGGAGGCCGGATGACCAGTTGACCACCGGCCATGCCTTTGCCGACGTAATCGTTGGCGTCACCTTCAAGGTGCATCTCAAGCCCGCCTGCGTTCCACACACCAAAGCTTTGGCCCGCGGTACCGGTCAGGTTCAAACGGATCGGCGATTCGCTCATGCCATGGTTGCCATGACGTCGGGCAATTTCACCCGACAATCGCGCCCCGATGGAGCGATCGCAGTTGGTCACGTTATAGCTGGCCTCGGTGGCGGTGCCACTTTCGATGTTGGCCAACAAATCCACCACCATCCGCTCGGCCAACTCGCCTTTATCAAAGGGCTCGTTCTTGGGCACCGAACAGAATTGTGGCTTGTCCGCTGGAATATGCGCATTTGAAATCATCGGCGACAGGTCCAGGTGAGCCTGCTTGTTGCTGACACCCTGCACCTGGGTCAATAGATCGGTCCGTCCGATCAGCGCTTCCAGTGACCGCACGCCGGCCTTGGCCATCCACTCACGGGTTTCCTCGGCGACGAATTCAAAGAAGTGTTTAACCATCGCCACAGTGCCGCGGAAGTGCTCTTCACGCAGCCACTCGTCCTGAGTCGCAACGCCAGTGGCGCAGTTGTTCAGGTGACAGATCCGCAAGTATTTGCAGCCCATGGCCACCATCGGGGTGGTACCAAAGCCAAAGCTTTCAGCCCCTAGAATGGCCGCCTTGACCACGTCCAGCCCGGTTTTCAGACCGCCGTCGGTTTGCACTCGAACCTTGTCACGCAAGTCGTTGGCCCGCAGGGCTTGCTGCGCCTCGGCCAAGCCCAGCTCGAACGGCGAGCCAGCATGGCGGATCGAAGTCAACGGACTGGCTGCGGTGCCGCCGTCGTAGCCTGAAATGGTGATCAAATCGGCGTAGGCCTTGGCCACGCCCGCCGCGATCGTACCCACGCCAGGCTCTGACACCAGTTTGACGCTGACCAGTGCGCTGGGATTGACCTGCTTTAGGTCAAAAATCAACTGGGCCAAATCTTCAATGGAGTAAATGTCGTGGTGCGGCGGCGGCGAAATCAACGTCACCCCAGGCACGGAGTAGCGCAACTCGGCAATCAGTTGATTGACCTTGCCGCCGGGCAACTGGCCGCCCTCGCCGGGCTTGGCGCCCTGGGCCACCTTGATCTGCAGGACCTCAGCATTGACCAGGTAATGCGGCGTCACGCCGAAACGGCCCGAAGCAATTTGCTTGATCTTGCTGACCCGGCTGGTACCGAAGCGCTTGGGATCTTCCCCGCCTTCACCCGAGTTTGAACGGGCACCCAGCTCGTTCATGGCTTGTGCCAGGGCCTCGTGCGCCTCGGGACTTAGAGCCCCCAGACTCATACCGGCCGAGTCAAAACGCTTAAGGATCTCGCTGGCCGGTTCCACTTCGTCGATTGAAATCGGCGCGCTGGTTTTTAGCTCGAACAAATCACGCAAGGTCGCGATCGGGCGGTTATTCACCAGGTCGGCGTACTCTTGGTAGTACTCGTAACTGCCGTGTTGCACCGCTTTTTGCAGCGTTTGAACCACGTCGGGGTTAAAGGCGTGGTACTCACCGCCGTGCACGTACTTGAGCAAGCCACCCTGATCGATGCCCTGACTGACCCGAGCCGCACGCTTGGCGGTAAATTTCAATTCGTCCTCGAGGTCCTGCAGTGTGGCCCCTTGAATACGGCTGGGTACGCCTTTGAAACATAGATCAACCACGTCGTCGGCCAGGCCCACGGCTTCGAACAGTTGCGAACCGCGATAGCTGGCAATGGTCGAAATACCCATCTTGGACATGATTTTCATCAAGCCCTTGTTGACCGACTTGCGGTAGTTTTTGGCCAGACGATTTCGATCGCCGACCAGCTCGCGAGATTCCACCAGGTCGTCGATCACGCGATAAGCCAGGTAGGGATAAATCGCCGTCGCACCAAAGCCCAGCAAGACTGCCATTTGATGCGAGTCTCGAGCACTGCCGGTGGACACAATTAGGTTACAACTGCAGCGCAGCCCTTGCTCGATCAGGAAGTGGTGCACCGCGCCCACAACCATTGCCGCGGGAATGCGAATACCCGGCAAATCCATGTGGCGGTCGCTGAGTACGATCAGGGTGGTGCCTTCACGCACGGCTTGCGCCGCTTCCTGGCACAAGCGCTGGATGCCCTGTCCCAGGGACTCGTCCGCATTAAAGAACATGTGCAGAATGCGGTGCTGGAAACCGGGGCGGTTAAGGTCCAACAGGTTCGCAAACTTTGACGGGCTAAGCACAGGTGACTTCAAAATTGCCCGGGCCGCATGCTCCGGGGTTTCCTGGAACACGTTACGCTCGGCGCCAATGCAGGTTTCCAGACTCATCACGACCGCCTCGCGCAGCGGGTCGATCGGGGGGTTGGTCACCTGGGCGAACTGCTGACGGAAGTAATCCGCAATGTTGCGCTCTTTGAGTGACAAGACCGCCATCGGCGTATCGTCGCCCATCGAGCCCACGGCCTCTTGACCGTTTTCAGCCATCGGACGAATCACTTGATCCCGCTCTTCGAAGCTGACCAAGTACTGTTTCATGTAGGTTTTTAGGTCGGCCTTCAGCTCTTCAACGCGGTGCGTTCCTTCGACCAACTCGCTTTCTAGACGGATGGCGTTCTCGCGCAACCAACGCTTGTATGGCTGGGCCACTTTGAGCCGGTTATCGATCTCGGCGGTGTGCATGACTTTGCCGGTTTCGGTGTCCACTGCCAGGATTTGACCCGGCCCGACACGGCCTTTGGCGACCACGTCCTCGGGGGCGTAATCGTAGGTGCCAATCTCGGAGGCCAGAGTAATAAAGCCGTCCTTGGTGATCACGTAGCGCGCCGGGCGCAGACCATTACGGTCCAGCAAACAGACCGCGTAACGCCCCTCGGTCATGACCAGTCCCGCCGGCCCATCCCAAGGTTCCATGTGCATCGAGTTGTAATCGTGGAACGCACGCAGCTCGGCGTCCATGCCCTCGACGTTCTGCCAGGCCGGCGGCACCATCATGCGCACAGCACGGAACAGATCCATCCCGCCTGCGACCAGGACCTCGAGCATGTTGTCCATGCTAGAGGAGTCAGAGCCATCGGTATTTACGATCGGCTGAATGTCATTGATGTTGGGCAGGTAAGGGGTCTTGAACAAATTGGCACGGGCTTTGGACCAGGCACGGTTACCCTGAATCGTATTAATTTCGCCGTTGTGCGCCAGCATCCGGAAGGGTTGAGCCAGCGGCCAACGGGGCAGGGTGTTGGTCGAAAAGCGCTGGTGGAACACCACAATATGCGAGGCCAATCGCTCGTCGGCCAAATCGGTGTAAAACGCTGGCAGATCCCGCGGCATCATCAACCCCTTGTAGCTGATGACCTTGCGTGACATCGAGGCGATGTAAAAATCCGGGTCGCTCTTGAGCGCCAGCGTGGCTTCGCGATACGCCATAAACAGAGCCGTATCGAAGGACTGACTGTCCAAGGCACCGGCTTCGACAAACACCTGCTCGAAGCGCGGCAATTGATCCAGCGCGATCGGTCCCAAGCTGTCGTTATTGGTGGGCACCACGCGCCAGCCGGCGACTTTGCAGCCTCGGGCTTCCAGACACTCGGTCACGGTTTGGCGCGCAGCGTTGGCCAGCGCCTCGTCCTGAGACAAAAACAACATGCCCGCGGCGAACAAGGGGTTTAACTCGCGGCCCACGGCCTCGGCACCCACCATTGCCAAAAATGCTTTGGGGGCGGCAAGCAACAGTCCACAGCCGTCGCCAGTTTTGCCGTCCGCTGCAATACCGCCGCGGTGCGTCATACAGGTCAACGACTCAATCGCTGTTGATACCAAACGATGGCTGGATTGGCCCTCCATGTGGGCAATCAAGCCGAAGCCGCAGTTATCCCGGAACTCGCCCGGGGTGTACAAAGCCTTTGTCAACGTCTGTGTCCTCCAGTTTCCCCAATTTCCACAGCGGGTACCCCGCCCTGCCGAGCGCTAAGCACTGGCATCACACGAGGTTTCATTGCAGACAACACCCATTTGAACCGCCGGGTTGTCGTTTAGGGCGGACGATTCTTACTGAACCGCCTCTCTTATTTGATTCTGAACGGATCCGATGGATCTGAGCCAAAACCCTTTATCAATTCGTGGGTCGCGAGCCAAGGCCTCAGCCTCGCTGCGGCGGTCAAACTGACCCAAAAGCCCGATAAACCATGGGGCTTCGTCCAATTTCACCTGCACAATTCGCAATCCAAGGTCGGCATAACGTCCCGATTTGAGCGCACGTGCCGCCTCGGAATCTCGCGTCCCGAAGACCTGCAGGGTATAGGATTCACTGGAGCTAGACAAGATTTCAGCCTCGTCAAACGCCCACTGCGGCTCGCTTTGCGCCTCTTCTACTGGTGCATCCGCTTGCACTTGCGAGGTTTCGGGTGCGGCCAAAACGGGTGCCGCCGGTTCGGCCAAGTCCGCCAGGGTAGGCAGGGCAATGTCCGGCACCGGCGGCAGATTGACCTCAAGATCCCGAGGCAAGGGTGGCGGCTCGACGGCAGGCGGCAGGGCTGACCAATCCACCTCGCCAGGCTGCTCGGACTCAAGTGGGCTCGGGGCCTGGGGCACGTTGGCGATTTCTTGCTCTAACGCAGCCAAGGTTTGCGCTGACGAGGCGACCTCTAGTGGCGCAGGCGCCGGCCGATACCACTGCCATACCAGTGCGGCACTGAGCCCCAAGGCCAAGATAACCGCCCCGGCAAAAACACTGGCAACACGCCGCCGCCCGGGCACGCGCCCAGTCAATGGCAGCCCCGCACAATGCCGCTCCAGCGCGCGTTTTATGCGGCCCGGATTACCGTCGGTGACCTCGAATAACTTTGCTGGATCCAGAGCCGCCACCGCGTCTCCAGACCAAGGTCCTTGGGCCAGTAAATCGTCTGCCATTTCCCGGGTTTCTTCCGCCGACAACGGCACCAGGGCGACTTCTTGTAGGGTCACCGCAGGGGACAACAAGGGCTGAATTTTTTCTTTGAGCGGCGTTTCAGACAGCAACACAACCGCCAGGCCTGGCCCTTGCTCGACCGCTTCGGCCAGTCGCGACAACAGCGCCAAACTGGACTCAGGCAGAGCCTCTGCCCGCTCGACCACCACCAACATCAAATAATTGGCCTCGCGCACCTGAGCGGCCTGGGTGCGGATTGCCAAAATACTCGCCGCGGCCTCGCCCGGGGCGATGCCCATTTGACGGGCCACGGCACCCAGCAACGCGTCGGGCTGCACGGAACCCTCGAATCGGATCATGCGCACATTGTCCGAGCCCAGGGCCTGAATTACCGAGCGCTTACCCAGGCCCTCGGGGCCAAATAGGTTCAGTAATCCCGGGGAAAAACGCAGCCACTGCTCCAGCACGGGGACTGCACGGGCGCTGGCGCCAAACAATGTCACGCGGCTGAGTCCTGGCAAAATGCGCTCAACGTCTGTTGCAACGCGTTGGGGTCAAAGTCGGCGGTGACCACGGCCTGGCCCAGTGGCTTGGGCAACACCAGGCGCAATTTGCCCGCGTCGACTTTCTTGTCCAGTCCCATGTGATGCATGAAATTTTCTGGGGTCATGCAAGCCGGCGCTGTGGTGGGCAGGCCCGCTTGTGTTAGCAACTCGATCAAACGCTGGTGGCCTGCGGCATCGGTCCAACCCATG
>CALKMT010000058.1 GCA_938091715.1 uncultured Litorivicinus sp. | reverse complement strand
TATCGCCCGGCGGCGATTGAGCAGTTGCGCATTCTGGCCGACGAAGTCGGTGTGCCGGCCTTCCCAACCGATGCCCAGGCCAAACCCGAAGCAATCGTCGCCGCCGCCCTGAGCGAGGCTCGTCAAAAAAATATCGAGGTGTTGTTGGTCGATACCGCAGGCCGCCTGGCGGTGGACGCCGAGATGATGGCCGAAATTCAAGCCTTGCACGCCGCGATCAATCCGGTTGAGACCCTGTTCGTGGTGGACTCCATGACCGGTCAGGATGCCGCCAATACCGCCAAGGCCTTTGGCGAGGCCCTGCCGTTAACGGGTGTGGTGTTGACCAAGGCGGACGGTGACGCCCGCGGGGGTGCGGCACTCAGCGTCAAGGCGATCACCGGTAAGCCCATTAAATTCATGGGCATGGGCGAGAAAACCGACGCCCTAGAGCCGTTCCATCCGGACCGTGTTGCCTCGCGGCTATTGGGCATGGGCGACATGATGTCCTTGATCGAGGATGTGGAAAATAAGGTCGATCACGAAAAGGCTCAGAAGCTGGCCAAAAAAGTTCAGAAGGGCGTGGCCTTTAACCTTGAGGACTTTAAAGAGCAGATTCAGCAGATGAAAAACATGGGCGGCGTAGCCAACTTGCTGGATAAATTGCCCGGAGGCGCGGGCATGATGGCTGGCGCGCAAGATGCCATCACCGACAAGCCCTTCGAGCAAATGGAGGCGCTGATCAATTCAATGACGCCATCCGAGCGTCGTAACCCTGACATGATCACAGGCTCCCGCAAGGCCCGAATTGCCCGGGGTGCCGGCCGCGAGGTGCAGGATGTCAACCGCTTGCTCAAGCAGCACAAGCAGATGTCCAAGATGATGAAGAAAATGAAAAAGGGCGGCATGGCCAACATGATGCGTGGCCTAGGGGGAATGATGCCCGGCGGTGGAATGCCTCCGCGTTTCTAGGGCTTGCGTCTGGCCTAACAAATCACTAGAATTTCGCACCCTTCGGATACGCACTGTTGCGCGATTCGATCCTATTTTTTACACAAGGCGGGCACAGGCCCGGCTTTACAGAGAGACGAGAGACTCAATGGTCACAATTCGTTTGGCTCGCGGCGGTTCAAAAAAGCGCCCGTTCTATCATATTCATGTCACCGACTCGCGTACGTCACGTGACGGTCGCTACATCGAGCGTCTGGGATTCTTTAACCCCGTAGCTCGCGGCGCTGCCGAAGGCCTGCGATTGGACCTAGAGCGCGTTGACGCATGGGTTGCACAAGGCGCTCAGGTTTCTGACCGCGTCAAGCAGTTGGTCAAGACAGCTCGTAAAGCCGCTTGAACGACGAGCTGATCCTGATTGGTAGGATCGGTTCTCCCTGGGGAATCCAGGGGTTTAATTGGGTGCAGCTGTATACGGATCAGCCTGAAGCGGCGTTTCGTTATCGGCCATGGGTGCTCAAGCGCCCCCACCCGGTTAAAAAGGGTCAGTATTTGACCCCTAGCCTTGAGGCGGGCAAGCCCAAAGGCAAAGCCCAAGCGAAAGGTTGGGTATGCAAGTTAGACAGCAACGCAGATCGCAACGCGGCCGAGCAGTACAAAGGCCTCGAGATTTGGGTTAGCAAGTCGAACTTGCCGGCCTTGCCCGAGGGCGAGGTTTACCACCATCAATTGATGGGTTGCCGAGTCATTCACTCGGACGGCTCGGATTATGGGGTGGTCGAGTCTGTCTTAGAGACGGGCGCGAACGACGTGTTGGTGGTCCAACCCGACCCAGCATCGATGGATCAGCAGGAACGGCTGATCCCGTGGTTGGACAATGTGGTACGACAGATCGATCTCTCGGCCGGCCTTGTGCAGGTGGAGTGGGATCCGGAGTTTTAGCCATGCAGTTTGGCGTGGTGACCTTGTTCCCCGACTGGGTAGAGCAGGTAACCTCCGTTGGAGTGCTGCAGCGGGCCAGCGAGGCTGGCACTATTTCGGTCACGGGATTTAATCCACGGGACCACGCAACGGACAACCATCGCACCGTTGACGACAGGCCCTTTGGCGGTGGGCCGGGAATGCTGATGCAGGTCAGCACAACCCAAGCAGCATTAGCCGCTGCCCGCCAAGCGCTGCCGCAAGCGCCGGTGGTTTATCTGTCGCCCCAGGGGCGGCAGTTAGATCAACCGCTGGTGCAAGAGTTGGCGCGAATGCCGCAGTTGATTCTGCTGGCAGGGCGTTACGAAGGAGTCGATGAACGCCTCGTAGCGCAACAGGTAGATTTAGAGGTATCGCTGGGGGATTACGTGCTCAGCGGTGGAGAGTTGGGAGCCATGGTGCTGATCGATGCGGTCAGTCGTATGATCCCAGGCGTTTTGGGTGACCAGGCGTCGGCGGAGCAAGATTCCTTTGCGAATCATTGGTTAGATTGCCCGCATTACACTCGGCCTGTGGATTATCAGGGGCACCAGGTGCCCGCTGTGTTACGCAGCGGACATCATGGTCGGATCGAGGAGTGGCGCTTGCGTCAGTCGATTGATCGGTCCTGGGATCGACGGCCGGATTTATTTGAGCGAAAGACTCTGTCGACGACCGAGCTTTCAATGGTTAACGAACATTTGAGCACGCTTGAGAAAGCGAGCACCACTAGAGACGGAAAAGACGATGAAAAACCCGATTATTGAGGCCATCGAAAACGAACAGATGGACAAAGAAGTCCCCGCGTTCGGCCCCGGTGACACATTGGTTGTCCAGGTAAAAGTAAAAGAAGGCAACCGTGAGCGTCTGCAGGCGTTCGAAGGTGTTGTCATCGCCAAGCGTAATCGTGGTGTTAACAGCGGCTTTACGGTACGCAAAATTAGCCACGGCGTTGGCGTCGAGCGTACGTTCCAGACGTATTCAAAACTGATTGACAGCATCACCGTCAAGCGCCGCGGCGACGTTCGCAAGGCGAAGTTGTACTACTTGCGTGAGCGCAGTGGCCGTAGCGCGCGTATCCGCGAGAAGCTGGACACTAAATAAGGTTTTATGCCGAGTTCCGATCACGATCGGTTATCGGCTTATCTGGACAACCTATGGCTTGAACGTGGGTTGTCGGATAACTCCTTGGCGGCCTACCGCCGCGATCTAACCGCCTTTGTTGATTGGCTCACTCAGCGCAATCAAACACTGGCGGTTTTTTCTGTTTCGGATTTACTCGATTACCTGGCGTACTGCCACCGGCAGGCGCTCAGTGCCCGGTCGATTGCGCGCAAACTGTCAGCGATTCGCGGCCTGTGTCAGGACTTGGTTCGCCGCGGCGATCGTCTTGATGACCCCAGCGCCGACGTGGCGCCGCCCAAGTTACCCAAGCCCCTGCCTAAAACTCTGTCCGAAGAAGACGTCGATCGGTTATTACAAGCGATGGACGGGGATTCCGTGCTTAGCCTGCGGGATCGTTGTGCATTGGAGATTCTATATGCGGCGGGACTGCGGGTTTCCGAGCTAACCCAATTGCGTCTGCCCAATATTGACCAGCAAACCGGTGTGTTGCGGATCATGGGCAAGGGCAGCAAAGAACGCTTGGTTCCGGTGGGCGAGGAGTGCCTGCATTGGTTGCAGCGATATCTGGCTCAGGCGCGTCCAGAGTTGCCGGGGTCTCGGCTGTCGGATTATCTGTTCCCGGGACGCAGCGGTGGGGCGGTTACACGTCAGACCATTTGGCATCGAGTCAAGGCGATGGCCACCAAAGCCGGAATTTCCCATGGCCTGTCGCCCCATGGACTGCGTCATGCCTTTGCCACGCATTTGTTGAACCATGGCGTAGACTTGCGGTCAGTACAGTTGATGCTGGGGCATGCGGACCTCAGCACAACACAAATTTACACACAGGTGGCGGCAGCGCGGTTACAAAACCTGCATGCTCAACATCACCCTCGAAATCGATAGGACAGCCCATGCGCGCATTGTTACTCACGTTAGCCACCCTGGTCAGCGTCGCCCACGCCGACCCGGCCACAGACTCTGTGCGCGAGGGGTTAAAGGTGTTGGACCAGCGCGTCGGGATTGCCTCGATTAAACCGATCGGCGAGGGCTTGTTTGAAGTCCGACTGGCCAATGGCGATCAGATCTACTCGGTCACTGGCGGTAAGTTCTTGCTGACGGGGGATCTATACCAAGTCGACGGCGAGGCGTTGGTTAACCTGACCGAGCAAGATAGAAACAACGAGCGATTGGCCGCGCTTCAAGCGCTAGACCCGGCTGACGTGGTGTCCTTTGCGCCGCCAGCGGGCAAGACCCAAAAAGTGGTGTACGTATTCACCGACATTGATTGTGGTTATTGCCGAAAGCTGCACGCCGAGATCGACCAATATACGGCTTTGGGTATCGAAATTCGTTACCTAGCCTTTCCCCGGGCCGGCATTGGCTCGGACAGCTACAACAAATACGTCAGCGCCTATTGTGGGTCGGATCAGCAAGCGGCCCTGACCGCAGCCAAAGCCGGCGCGCCGGTGGCCGAGGCCACCTGTGAAAATCCTATTGCCGCGCAATATCAGCTTGGGCAGATGATGGGTGTCTCGGGCACGCCTTCGATGATTTTGGATAACGGCCAGATGGTCCCGGGTTACGTCCCAGCGCCGGATTTGGCCGCCCAATTAGGGCTTTAATCTAAGCTCACAAGCGTAAAAAACAGTGGTACCCTTGGGGGCTTAACGTTTAGCTCGTCCGAGGGACCCATGAACACCGATTTTCAGCGCATTTCGCGACTACCGCCCTACGTCTTCAACGTCATTGGAGAAATGCGGCAGGCGGCACGCGCACGCGGTGAGGACATCGTCGATCTAAGCATGGGCAATCCCGATCAGCCCACCCCCGAGCACATCGTACAAAAACTGACCGAAACCGCCGAACGTGGTGATACCCATCGTTATTCCCAATCCAAAGGGATTCCGCGCCTGCGCCGGGCCATGGCCAGTTGGTACCGGGACCGTTACGACGTAGAGCTGGACCCAGAGTCTGAGATCATCACGACGATTGGCTCCAAGGAAGGCCTGGCTCACTTGGCGCTGGCCACCCTGTCTCAGGGTGATACCGTGCTGGTGCCAAACCCGGCTTATCCGATCCATCCCTATGGATTCGTCATTGCAGGGGCCGAAATCCGGCACGTCCCGATTGGGCCGGACAATGATTTCTTCGAAGAGCTAGAGCAGGGCATCCGCAACACCTTCCCGAAACCGAAAATGTTGGTCATCAACTTTCCGGCCAATCCGACCGCGCAGTGTGTCGACCTAGAGTTCTTTGAAAAGGTCGTGGCGATTGCCAAAGAGCACCAAATTTGGGTCGTCCAAGACCTGGCCTACGCCGACATTTGCTTTGACGGCTATGTGGCGCCCAGCATCCTGCAAGTACCCGGCGCCAAAGACATCGCAGTCGAGTTCTTTAGCCTATCCAAAAGCTACAACATGCCTGGTTGGCGCGTTGGTTTTTGCTGTGGCAACCCCGAGCTGGTGGGGGCGCTGGCGCGCATCAAGAGTTACATGGACTACGGAACCTTTACCCCGATTCAAGTGGCCGCAATCGCTGCACTGGAAGGCGATCAACAATGTGTTGCGGACATCACCGAGATGTATCGCGGGCGTCGTGATGTGCTGTGCGAGGGACTGGCCGCCGCGGGATGGGAGGTCGAAAAGCCTAAAGCCACCATGTTTGTGTGGGCCCGAATCCCAGAACAGTACCGTCAAATGGGCTCGTTGGAGTTTGCCAAAAAGCTGTTGACCGAAGCCAAAGTGGCGGTCAGCCCGGGCATCGGTTTTGGCGACTATGGCGACGACTACGTGCGCATCGCACTGATTGAGAATGAACACAGAACCCGTCAGGCAATCCGCGGCATCCGCAAGATGTTGCAGAAAGACGCCTCGGACGCGGCTTAAGCAAGGAGAAACATGTTGCAACCCATTCGTATCGGCCTGTGCGGTCTTGGCACAGTGGCCCAGGGTACGCTGGCTGTACTACGCCGCAATCAATCTGAAATCGAGCGCCGAATTGGTCGCCCCATTCAGGTCACGCGCGTGGGTACGCGCTCGGACAAGCCCGGGGTCGATTTAACTGGACTGCAGGTTGATCGTAATGTGTTGGACGTGGCTACTGCGGACGATGTGGATATCGTGGTCGAGTTGATCGGCGGCCATGATGTCGCCAAAGACATCGTGATGAATGCGGTCAAGGCCGGTAAAGGTGTTGTTACGGCCAACAAAGCGCTAATTGCCGTGCATGGCAATGAGGTGTTCAAAGCCGCCCGTGAAGCCGGCGTCATGGTCGCCTTTGAAGCCGCAGTCGCAGGCGGCATACCCATCATCAAGGCTGTCCGTGAGGGACTGTCTGCCAATCGAATTCAATGGTTGGCCGGCATCATCAACGGCACGGGCAACTTCATCCTGACCGAGATGACCGAGAAAGGCCGCGCCTTTGACGACGTATTGGCCGAGGCGCAGGCCCTGGGCTACGCCGAAGCAGACCCGACCTTTGACGTCGAGGGCATCGATGCGGCGCACAAGCTGACCATCCTGGCCTCGATCGCATTTGGCATTCCGTTGCAGTTCGATCAGTGCTACACCGAAGGCATCAGTCAGCTGACGCCTTTGGACATCGAAAAGGCAGCGCAGTTGGGCCTGCGGGTTAAACACCTGGGTATTGCCCGTAAAACCGACGCCGGGATCGAGCTGCGGGTGCACCCCACCATGATGCCCAAGGATCATTTGCTGTCCAACGTCAATGGCGTGTTGAACGCGTTACATGTTCAGGGCGACGCAGTCGGTCCGACCACCTATACCGGACCGGGAGCCGGGGGCGAGCCGACGGCCAGTGCGGTGGTTGCCGACATCGTCGATGTCGCGCGAACGTTAACCGCGGATCCCCAAAACCGGGTGCCACACCTGGCGTTCCAATTCAGCCACTTGAGTGAAGAGCCCATCTTGGACATCACTCAGGTTGAAACCGGTTTTTACCTGCGCCTGCAGGTACAGGATCATCCGGGCGTCTTGGCCGAAATTACCGGCGTCCTCGGTGGCCATGGCATCTCTATTGAGTCGCTGGTCCAAGAGCGTCAAACCGAGGCCCACGACAGCGTGCCGGTCATCATTTTGACCGGCTCCGTTCAAGAGCAAAAAATGGACGCGGCGCTGGCCGAGATCCAGGGGCTGTCGTCAGTCCATCAGCCGGCGGTCAAAGTCCGGGTGGAGTCGTTGTCATGATGCGTTATGTATCGACCCGCGGTCAGTCAGAGGCATTGGATTTCGAGGGCGTGTTGTTGCGCGGATTGGCGCCGGATGGCGGGCTGTATGTGCCCGAGACGCTGCCCAAGTTTTCTGCCGAGCAATTGCACTCGATGGCCAAGCTGCCCTACGCCGAGCTCGCGCTTGAAGTGACCTGGCCGTTCGTTGAGGGTTTTATGCCCAAAGACGAGTACGCGGCTTTGATCAAAGAAACCTACGCCGAGTTTCACCACCCGGCCGTGGCTCCGCTCAAACAACTCGATGGCAAGCTGTGGTTGCTTGAGCAATTCCACGGCCCAACCCTGGCCTTTAAAGATTTCGCCCTGCAATTGCTGGGGCGCCTGCTGAATTTGGCCCTGGCCCGCAAGGGTGAGCGTGGCGTCGTTATGGGCGCTACGAGTGGTGATACCGGGTCGGCCGCGATCGAGGGCTGCCGGCACGGGGATCAGTTGGATGTGTTTATTTTGCATCCCCACGAGCGCGTGTCCGAAGTTCAGCGTCGTCAAATGACTACCGTGACGGACCCCAACGTATTTAACATTGCCCTGCAAGGCGATTTCGATGATTGCCAAGCCTTGGTCAAGGCCAGTTTTGGTGATCAAAGTTTCTTGGGCGACCGTCGGTTGATTGCCGTAAACAGCATCAACTGGGCCCGCGTGATGGCTCAAATCGTTTACTTTTTCTACGCCGGATTGCGCCTCGGTGCGCCGGATCGTTCGGTTTCGTTCTGTGTTCCCTCGGCCAACTTTGGGCATATGTTTGCCGGGTACCTGGCCAGCCAGATGGGGCTTCCGGTGGACCGTTTTGTCGTCGCCACTAACCATAACGATGCGCTAGATCGCTCGATCAAGGGCGGTGTTTTGGAGCGTCAGCCACTGAAACCCTCGCTCAGTCCGTCGATGGATATCGTGGTGTCGTCAAACTTTGAACGTCTGTTGTACGCACTTGGCGGCAATGATGCGCAGGCCATTCATACCATGATGAGTACCTTTGCCGAACAGGGCGAGGCGCAGATCCCTGAGAAGATCATGCAGGCAGCATCCAACCTGTACTCAGGTGCCGTGAGTGATGACGAGACCGTCGCCACAATCAAACGTTGGCATGCCAGCACAGGCGAGGTCCTCGATCCGCACACCGCCATTGGTGTCCGGGTAGCCGAGAATTACTTAGGCGACAGTCCAATGATCTGTATGGCCACGGCCCATCCAGCCAAATTTGCAGAGGCGGTGGTTGCCGCGGGATTAGAGCCTTCGGCATTGCCCGCCACCATGCAGGATCTGATGCAACGTGAAGAGCGATACGAAGTGTTGCCCAACGATTTGGCCCAGGTTCAGCGTTACGTGGCCGATCGCATCTGATCATGAAAACTCAGGCCCGCGCGCAACGTCGCGACGTCTTTGATCAGGCGTTGGCGTTGGGTGCCACGGGCTTGCAAGCTCGGCTGCTGGCGGGGCGCCTGGCCGAGTCGGCGATTGCCAATCTAGA
>CALKMT010000057.1 GCA_938091715.1 uncultured Litorivicinus sp. | reverse complement strand
GAACCAAACCGTGACCGGCATTCGTCTGATCAAAAGCCTGTTCTTTTTTCCGTTTGTGATCTCTCAGGTCGTGGTCGGCCTGGTGTTTGCCTGGTTCTACGATCCCAATAACGGCCTGTTAAATATCGTGATTGGCTGGTTTGGCTTGGATCCGGTCAGCATTTTGGCCGACGAGGACCTGGTGACCTACGGCATCATTGCCGCGGGCCTGTGGCCGCAAACCGCCTATTGCATGATCTTGTATTTGACCGGGCTGAACAGCGTCAGCCCGGATGTGGTCGAGGCTGGCAAGATCGACGGCGCCCGGGGCTGGAGTATGCTGTGGCACGTGGTCCTGCCGCAGTTGCGGCCGGCGACCTTTATCGCCGTGGTGGTGACCGTGATCGGTGCCCTGCGCTCCTTCGACTTGATCGCCATTATGACCCAGGGTGGGCCGTACCAGACTTCCCAGGTCCTGGCTTATTACATGTACGAGCAGGCGCTGTCGGAGTACGGCTACCGCATGGGCTATGGCAGCGCCATCGCCACCGTGTTGTTCCTGATCATGATGGTCTATATCGCAGGCTTCCTATACAAAATGTACCGTGACGAGCAGCGCAGCTAATGTTTCCAGAACCGATTCAAAAGCGCTCGCCGCTGGCCCAACTGACATATAAATTCGCGTTGCCGCTGTCCTTGCTGGTGTGGCTGATGCCGTTGTTTGCGGTCATGCTAACCGCGCTGCGTCCGGCGGGGGACATCAACGCCGGTAACTATTGGGGCATGCCCTCGGACATCCTGTGGTACGAGAACTTCGCCGAGGTCATTTTTAATTCCGAGGTGGGCCCGTACATGCTCAACTCGATCAAGATCACCGTCCCGACCATGCTCGGTGCGGTTGGTATCGCTTGCCTAACGGGCTATGCCCTGGCGGTGTATCGCTTTAAGTTGAATCTGGCGGTGTTCTTTATGTTCATCGCCGGCAACTTTGTGCCCTTTCAAATCTTGATGGTGCCGGTGCGTGACTTGACCCTGCAGTTGGGGTTGTTCAACAGCATGTGGGGGTTGGTTTTGTTCCACGTGGCGTTTCAGGCCGGTTTCTGTACCTTGTTTATGCGCAATTTCATCAAGGCCTTGCCCTTTGATTTGATCGAGGCGGCGCGCATCGATGGCGCCGGTGAGTGGCGCATTTTTACCCGCATTGTGTTGCCCCTGATGCGCCCGGCGATCGCAGCGTTGTGCGTGCTGATCTTTACCTTTATCTGGAACGATTTTTTCTGGGCCACGGTGTTGATTCAGTCCGAGGCTGACATGCCCGTGACCGGCGGATTAAAAGCCTTGAACGGACAGTGGGTGGCGCGCTGGCACCTTGTCAGTGCCGGGTCGATCATCGCGGCTTTGCCGCCAGTCTTTATGTTTTTTGCCATGCAAAAGCACTTCATCGCGGGGTTGACCCTGGGGGCGACCAAGGGATGAGCCACACCTTTACCGCAGGCGATGTGCAGGCGGTGTTCGACGATGCGGGCCACCTGTTGCATCTGGGTGCGCCGTTGCCCAGCCAGGGTCGGCCTGACTATCAGCCGGCTATTCCCCATGCTCGGATGGACCTGCCCAGTTGGCCCTCGGCGATCCCGGATGCCAACGATGGCTGGTTGGGCACCCCGGGCGTGCAAGTCCAGGGTGCTTTTCCCCGGGGGCAGGTTCGAGTTGATCAATCCATTGCCTATACCGATGCGATCGCAGGCCTAGACTATTCCCAAGACTGGACGCCCTTGGCGCCGGGTGTGTTTCAGGTTCAGTCTCAGATTTCAGGTCGTGGCGCCTTGCAGCGCCTGGTGGCGGTCAGTCTGCCCTTGGCGCACTGCACCCATGTGGGTTATCTGCGCGGCAGTTGGACTCGGGAGGGGCAGTGGTGCAAGCAGCCCCTGACTGCCTCGGGCCTGCACCAGACCAGCCGCTCGGGCCGCTCCAGCGCCGAGGGATACCCTGGGGTGTATCTGTATTTTCCAGACAAGGTGGTGATTGTGGCCCTGGCCTGGTCAGGGGATTTTGAGTGGCACTGCGATTGGCTGCCCAATGGCAGCAAACATTTCAGTATCGCCGAGCACCTGCACACCGACATCGAGCTGGGCGAGTACCACAGCCCCCAGGCCCTGGTGGCGGTGGGCGCCGATGAATCCGAGGCGCGATATCGATTGCACCAGGCGGTCCGCCAGCACTGGTTGCCGTCCCACCAACCCCGGGGTGTTCACCTCAACAGTTGGGAAGCGGTTTACTTTGATCACAACATGGACGGCTTGCAGCGCTTGATCGATGCCGGGCAGCAGACCGGAGTTGATCGGTTTGTCCTGGATGACGGTTGGTTTGGCGACCGCCGCGACGACACCCAAGGCCTGGGTGATTGGACGATTTCATCCGAGGTCTGGCCCCAGGGTTTCACGCCCCTGGTCCAGGCGCTGGATTTGGCCGGCCAAGAATTTGGTCTTTGGGTCGAGCCTGAAATGGTCAATCCTGACAGCGACCTGTATCGCGCCCACCCTGAATGGGTGCTGGCGGCGCCGGGTTATGCCAGTGTCACCGGCCGTGGCCAGTTGCAACTGAATTTGGGTCTGCCGGCGGTGGTGGATTACCTGTTTGAGCACTTGGATGCGCTGTTGTCAGCCTATCCGATCCGGTACTTCAAATGGGACCACAATCGCTTGGCCCACCAGGCCGATACCCGGGACTCGGTGTTGGGACTGTATGCCTTGTTCCAGCGGTTACGCGCTGCGCATCCGTCGGTCGAGATCGAATCCTGCGCCTCTGGCGGCGGGCGCGTGGACTTTGGTGTCCTGCAGCACTGCTATCGGGTGTGGGGCAGCGATTGTAACGATCCGATTGACCGGGCCAAAACCCATGATGGCTGGTTTCGCTTTCTGCCCCCCGAGGTG
>CALKMT010000056.1 GCA_938091715.1 uncultured Litorivicinus sp. | reverse complement strand
CGTAATCAGTTGCACCTCGATCCCTGTTTGCTCGCTAAAGCGCTCAAGCAAAGGCAGGATTAGCGCTTCTTTGCGCGCAGAATAGACATTCACAACGTCAGCCGCTTGGGCGACACCCGAGGCCGCAACGGCCAAGGCAAGTAAGTACTGTTTCACGATTCTTCCAGCTTGTTAATGAGAACGATTCGCATTATATGCACTACAAGTTCAAATGCAAACGCTTCTCATTAAATAAATTTGCTTTAGATCAAAAAAAAGCCAGATCAAGGATCTGGCTTTTTCTGCACGCCCCGTTTAGTTCGGCGTTGAATCCTTTAGGAATCGGAAAAAGTCCGAGTCCGGCTCGATAACCAACAGGTCATCCTTGTTCGCAAACGAGGTCCGATAGGCCTCCATTGAGCGATAGAAGGAATAGAACTCAGGATCTAGGTTGAAAGCCTCGGCATAGATTTGTGCCGCCGACGCATCACCCTCACCTCGAACAGCCTGGGCTTCACGATACGCTTCAGCCTCGATGATCGTTTTCTGACGATCGGCATCGGCCTCGATACCCTCGGCCAATTCGCGACCACGAGACCGCAGCTCGCGAGCTTCCCGCTCACGCTCGGAGGCCATTCGCGAGTACACCGAGTTGGACACCTCGGGCGGCAGATCAACAGCCTTGACCCGCACGTCCAAAATCTCGATGCCCAGCTCACGGCGCGCGATATCGTCTAGCTGCAATGCAATTTCTGCCATCAGCTCGTCACGCTCGCCACTGACCACCTCGTAAACCGTACGTTCACCGAACTTGTTACGCAGACCGTTATCCACTCGCGAGGTCAGCAGGCGATTGGCTTCCAACTCGTCGCCACCGGTCGCGGTGTAGTAACTGTCCACATCGGCAACCCGCCACTTGACGTAGCTGTCTACGATCAGGCCTTTTTTCTCGGCGGTCAGGTAACGCTGAGGACGGCTGTCCAGGGTCATCAAACGGGCTTCAAAGCGCTTTACGTCGTTCACGATCGGCAGCTTGAAGTGCAATCCTGGCTGGACGTCTGTTGCGACGACCTCACCAAACTTGAGTAGTACCGCACGTTCGCGCTCGTTGACGATGTACAGACTGTTCGACACCACCACCAAAACCAGTACCGCGATCACCGCGATAATATTAACTCGAGAAGCATTCATCAGCGGGCTCCCCCTGTCGCCGAGCCTTGACGCGCTCGGATCTCTGAAATCACTTGATCGGTCAGCGCGCGGATATCGCGCTGGTTGAAGTCGCTACTGCGAGCGCCGCTGTCTGAACGATTCGACAGAGCCGCGCCAGCTGCGCCCTGCGCCAGCCGGTCCAGCGGAAGCATCATCATGTTGTTGCCACTGCTGGTGTCGACCAGAACCTTAGAGGAATTGCTCATTACCTCTTGTACCGCTTCGATATACAAACGCTGACGGGTCACCTCGGGGGCCAACTCGTACTGGGTCAGTACAGCGCGGAAACGATCGGCTTCACCGCGTGCCCGGGCAATGACCTCTTCTTTGTATGCGTTCGCCTCTTCCAAGACACGCTGGGCGCGGCCTCGAGCCTCGGGCACGATGCCGTTGGCGTAGGTTTCGGCCTGGTTCTTGACGCGCTGCTCGTCTTCACGGGCCTTGATCACGTCGTCAAACGCTTCCTGGACCTGTTGCGGCGGCTGTGTGCTTTCCAAGTTGACCTGGACAACCTGCAAACCGGACTGATAGCTGTCTAAGTAGTTTTGCAAGCGAACCCGAATGTCTGCGCCTAACGCCTCACGGCCTTCGGACAGAATCGGTCCCAGCTCAACGCTGCCCACCACATGACGCAGAGCGGAATCGGTGGCGTGGGTCAAACTGATTTCAGGATCACGCACTTCGAGCAAGAACTTTTGCGGGTCGCTGATGACGTATTGAACCGACAGGTTCACATCCACGATGTTCTCGTCTTCGGTCAGCATTAGGCCTTGGGTAGTGTGTGTCCGTACCCGGGTGACATTGACCTTGTTGACCTCGTCGATCAGCCGGGGATTCCAGCGCAAACCAGGCCCTTTGGTGTCATGAAACTCGCCCAAGCGCAAAATAACGGCACGTTCTTGCTGATCCACTTCGTACAGACCCAGCGCATACCAGGCCCCCAACAAAATGATCACCAGCAAACCCACGAGCGAAGAGGACATCTTGATATTAGGGACTTGCGGGCCGCCACTGCTGCCACCGGAATTTCCCTTGCCGCCAAAAATTTTGTTCAGGCTGTCCTGAACTTTCTTGGCCACCTCGTCAAGATCCGGAGGACCTTGATTGTCTTTACCTCGGTTACCCCAGGGATCTTTGTCCCCGCCAGGTTCATTCCACGCCATGTTGGTCTTCCTACTGACAAAAATTTCTACTACTGCATATGGAGGCAGGGCTCAGGGGTTCAAGCCTTGAGGACTACCCATTGATCTAAATCGAACCGCCGAGCCAAACGTTCCCATTCTTTCTTGCCTAACTCCAATTGGATTTCGGCATCGCCCTGATCGGTAAAGCACTCATCGATCACACCGCCGGACTGATGGATCCCCGCTCGAACTTTGGCCTGGGCCGAAGGAATGCACAGACGAGAGCGCACAATACCAGCGTCTAACCGTTCGGCAACCGCTTCCAGTAAGGGGGTCATCCCCTGATGCTCCAGGGCCGAAACCCAGACCCGTTCAGGCTGGCCGTGCTCGTCACGATCGACCCGCCCGAGTACCGCATCGGGACGCTGATCGGCCTTGTTATAGACCCGCAAGGTCGGGATGTCGCCGGCGCCGATTTCATCCAACACCGCCCGCACGTGAATTCGTCGATCTTCGCGCTCGGGATCTGCACAGTCCTCGACCACCAACAACAAATCCGCCAGCGCCGCCTCTTCTAGGGTGGCGTGAAAGGCCTGCACCAATGAGTGCGGCAGGTCGCGAATGAAACCCACGGTGTCGGCCAAAACCGCGTGACTGCCCCCGCCCAATTCCAGCCGTCGCAGGGTTGGATCCAAAGTGGCAAACAACTGATCCGCGGCATACACAATGCCCCGGGTCAGCTGATTAAACAGGGTCGATTTGCCCGCGTTGGTATAGCCCACCAAGGCCACGGTCGGAGTCTCAGAGCGCTCGCGCAGACGACGCCCCTGAGCCCGTGAGGACTGAACTTTTTTCAACCGCTTTCTAATGGTGTCCACGCGCACGTTCAGCAAACGGCGGTCGGTTTCCAACTGGGTTTCACCCGGGCCACGCAGGCCAATACCGCCCTTTTGGCGCTCTAGGTGAGTCCAGCCCCGGATCAAACGCGTTCGCACAAACTCCAGCTGGGCCAACTCAACCTGTAACTTGCCCTCGTGGGTGGCAGCGCGCCGGGCGAAAATATCCAGAATCAAACCGGTACGGTCTAAGACTCGTGCCTTAAGTTGAGCTTCGAGGTTTTTTTCTTGGGTGGGGCTGAGTGAGCGATCAAAGATAACCAGCTCGGCTTCGTCGCTGTGCACCTGATCGGCCAGGCTTTCGACCTGCCCTTTGCCAAGGTACGTGGCAGGGCGTGGCATGTCCCGTCGCAGGCTGACGATTTCCAGCAACTCGCCGCCGGCGGACAGAATCAGCTCTTTAAATTCGGCACGATCGGCCGCCGAATCTCGATTGGGATCAACAATTTGAACGCCAATAATGCGTTCGCCGCCGGACTCGCGCTCAAAAAACATGTGTTAAGCGCGGGCCTCGAAGGTCAATGAAGGGGCGTCGGACAACTACTCG
>CALKMT010000055.1 GCA_938091715.1 uncultured Litorivicinus sp. | reverse complement strand
GCTGTGAACTGGCGCAGCCCATTGACGGGTACGGTCGTGCGATTTTCTCCCAGGATGCCGGCCGCCGGGCGACCTTCCAGTTGGATGCCTTTCGCCCGATCCACCAATACACCCAAGCGTTACTGGTCGCCCGTCCCGGTTCTTGGCGGCCGGGGGATAGCGGCCGCGAGATCATCAAGGTTCAGACCCGCTCCACCCGACCGGCCCTCGAGGTGCGTGGCGACCTGGTTCAGCAGACGGTGAACACCCTGTTGGATGGCTGGCAGGTCGTGCTGGCCGAGGGGGACAACGAGGTTCGCCTACAACCGGCGCGTTTCCCCCCGTCCTACCGTGATTGGGTGGCCTGTTTGGGGCAATTGCTGCCCCAGAACTTCAGCGACGTAGAGCGCAGTGTCCTGACGTACGACAAAGGCCAAAGCCGCTTGACCGAGACCGAACGCAAGGCCCTGGCTTCGATTGCCAACTATGTGCAACTGGACGCAGCCATTTCGGGTGTTTTTATTGACGGCCATACCGATGACGGTGGTGGCTTTTTAGAGAACGAAGACGTTTCGCGGTTGCGCGCGGAACAGGTCGCGCGCTACCTAGAATCCGAGGGCATTGACCCGGCTAAAATACTGGTGCGTTTTCACGGGGAGTATTATCCGGTGGCGTCCAACACCACCGCCGACGGCCGGGCCGCCAACCGACGAGTCACGGTTCGCCTAGAGCGCGGCGGGATCCCGCCACGTCAGCGGGAAACCGTGGTCGCCTATGACCGACAGGTCGAAAATGCGCCCCCACGATTGCCGCCAGGATTGGATGACTAATCCGCCGGAAATCGCTAGCATAGCGCGCCTTGGTTTAAGGAGACGGGCGTGAGCAACATCAACAAAGTGGTACTGGCCTATTCGGGCGGATTAGACACCTCGGTCATCGTAAAATGGCTGATGGAAACCTATCAATGCGAGGTCGTTACCTTTACGGCGGACATTGGTCAGGGCGAGGAAGTTGAGCCGGCTCGCGCCAAGGCTGAGGCCCTGGGTGTCAAAGAGATCTACATCGAAGATCTGCGTGAAGAGTTCGTGCGGGATTTCGTCTACCCCATGTTCCGCGCTAACACGATCTACGAGGGTGAATACCTGCTGGGTACCTCAATTGCTCGGCCTTTGATCGCCAAGCGATTGGTCGAGATTGCTCAAGAGACCGGGGCCGATGCGATCAGTCATGGCGCAACGGGCAAGGGTAACGATCAAGTTCGGTTTGAGCTCGGTGCCTACGCACTGACCCCGGGTATTGCTGTGATCGCCCCCTGGCGTGAGTGGGATCTGAACAGCCGCGAGAAATTGATGGCCTATTGCGAAGAGCATGGCATCGAAGTCGATATGAAGCGCGGTAAGAAAAGCCCTTATTCGATGGATGCCAACCTGCTGCACATCAGCTATGAGGGTGGAATCCTAGAGGACCCGGCCAGCGAGAGCGAAGAAGACATGTGGCGTTGGTCGGTCAGCCCGGAAAATGCCCCGGATCAGGCTCGCTACATCGAGATTGGCTTTGAAAACGGCGACCCGGTGACTCTGGATGGCCAGGCGCTATCCCCGGCCACCATGCTAGAGACGCTAAATAAAATTGGCGGTGAAAACGGGATCGGCCGCACAGATATTGTCGAGAACCGCTACGTCGGCATGAAGGCCCGGGGCTGTTACGAAACCCCCGGCGGCACCATCATGCTCAAGGCACACCGCGCCATGGAATCCATCACCTTGGATCGTGAAGCGGGCCACCTGAAAGACGAGCTAATGCCGCGTTATGCCAGCCTGATTTATAACGGGTACTGGTATTCACCCGAGCGCAAAGCACTGCAGGCGCTGATCGACCAGACCCAAGAGGTCGTTACTGGCTCGGTTCGGTTAAAGCTGTACAAGGGCAACATCATTGTGGTCGGACGTAGCTCCGACAACAGCTTGTTTGACGGCAATATTGCGTCCTTTGAGGACGACGGTGGGGCCTACGATCAGGCCGATGCGGCTGGCTTTATCAAGCTAAATGCCTTGCGCCTGCGGATCGCGGCCAACCTGGGTCGTTCGGTTAAGTAACCGGTCGAGCCCAATACCCCAGCGCCGAGCGTTTCGCCTTGGCGTTGGGTTTGTCTATCCAGCGCGCCAGTTCAGTGCATTATTCGGACTGGTACTCGCGTTTTTCTTTGAATTCGCACAGATCTTCGATCAGGCACCGCCCGCACTCGGGCTTACGGGCCTTGCAGGTGTAGCGCCCGTGCAGAATCAGCCAATGGTGCGCATCCAGTAGGAAGTCTTTGGGGACAAACTTCATCAATTTGTCCTCGACCTGACGCACGGTTTTTCCCGGTGCAATCCGAGTGCGATTGCTGACCCTAAAGATGTGGGTGTCGACAGCCATGGCCGGTTGGCCAAAGGCGGTATTCAAAACGACATTGGCGGTTTTTCGCCCCACGCCAGGTAGCTTTTCCAAGGATTCACGGTCCTGTGGCACCTCCGAGTTGTGTTCATCAATCAACATCTTGCAGGCGGCGTGGACGTTTTCAGCTTTGGAATTAAATAAACCGATGGTCTTGATGTATTCCTTCAAGCCCTCGACGCCGAGGGCGTAAATGGCCTCGGGCGTGTTGGCAACCGGGAACAGCTTGCGGGTCGCCTTGTTGACACCGACGTCGGTGGCTTGGGCGCTGAGTGTGACGGCGACTAACAGCTCAAACGGGTTGCGGTATTCCAACTCGGTTTCAGGCTTGGGGTTTTCTGCTTTTAATCGGGCGAATATTTCATAGCGTTTTGCGGCATTCATGAAATATCCCCAGTGACCCGTACCCGCTTGGCCCCAGCGATAACCTGTTGTTGGGCGGCGCGCTTTTGGCGCAGATCCAAGGCTTGTTTACCGGCAATCAAAAACCCCAGCAGAATAAAGGCCCCTGGGGGCAAAATTGCGATCAGGATGCCAGGGTAGGCCTCGGGCAGTACTCGGATTTTCCAGCCTTGGGCCTGCTCACCGAACAAGAGATGCGCGCCGTCCAGCAAGGTGCCCAGGCCAAGCACTTCGCGGATCCCGCCCAGTACCACCAGCACCACCAAAAAGCCGAGCCCCATCATCAGGCCATCGTAGGCCGCGACCCAGGGCGTGTTCTTGCGGGCAAAGCCATCCGCCCGCCCAAGAATGGCGCAGTTGGTCACGATCAAGGGAATGAACAATCCCAGTACCTGGTACAAGGAATAGGCATAGGCCTGCATGAGCAGTTCAACACAGGTGGTAAAGGCCGCAATGATCATGACGAAAGCAGGCAGTCGCAGGTGATCGGCGACCTGGTGGCGAATCAGGCTGACACTGACGTTCGAGCCGATCAAAACGAACAGCGTCGCCAGACCCAACCCCAATGCATTAATCACCGTGCCGGATACGGCCAGCAGGGGACACAGTCCCAATAACTGAACCAGAGCGGGGTTGTTATTCCACAGCCCATTCCAGGCCAAGTCGCGCCATTGGGTACTCATGGTTGGGCTCTCTGTAATAGGGTCGGTTGCGCTTGTTGGTACCAGGCCAGCGCCCGGGCGGTGGCTGCAATCACCGCACGGGGAGTGATGGTGGCGCCGGTAAAGGCATCAAATGCTCCGCCGTCTGGCCGCGGGGACCATTGATCAGCCTCGGGATCGGACAGCGAGCGGCCGTTAAAATCCAGAATCCAGTCGCTTTTAGCCAGGTCGATTTTGTCCCCCAGGCCGGGGGTTTCTTTGTGCTTGATGACCCGCAGGCCGGTCACTTCGCCCTGCAAGTTGACGCCCAGGGTCATATGAATTGGGCCGGAATACCCGTCCTTGGCAATCACGGGCAGCGCAAAGCCCACTGGCGCGCCGCCTAAGCGGGCTAGCGTCAGGGTGGTTGGCTGGTCAAAGCCCAGAGCTTGAACGGGTTCGATGACCCATTGGTCCGCCAACAGGTCGTTGTCATGGGTCGGTAGCACCTGGGTCAGGGCAGCGATGGCGACGGCCTGCTCGTTTCGCTCAATGCGGGTTTGCGTGGCTTGATGGGTCACTGCGATGGTGCCCGCAGTAATGAGGCCAAAGGCTCCCAGTGCCAGGGCCCCACGTCGGATCAGGCTGAACATCACGAGCGTTTCTCCAACACCGGGCCGCGCCGGGCGCGATCATGGCCATAAATCCGGGGGCGGGTGTATTGATCCAACAATGGCGCGCAGAGATTCATTAACAACACCCCAAAGGCGATGGCGTCCGGATAGCCCCCATAGGTTCGAATGACCCAGGTCAGCAATCCTGCACCCAGGCCAAAGGCCAGACGCCCTCGAGGGCTGGTAGCGCCGCTGACCGGGTCGGTGACGATGAAGAACGCGGCGAATACCGTGGCCCCGGCGGTCAGGTGCAAGCTGAGGGGTACAAACTGGTCCGAATCCCAGCCAAACAGGCCAGCGGGTAAGGCGATCCCCAGCAACAGGCCGACCGGCGCATGCCAATAGGTAATGCGTTTGGCGATCATCACCAGGCCGCCGGCTAACCAGGCCAGCGCCAGCCAAGTCCAATGCCCGGTAAGCTGCCCAGCAAACACGGCATCATTCAGGATTTCGGACTGGGTTAAACGATCCGCCAAGTCCTTGTACCGGTCCAGCGGGGTGGCACCGGCATACCCATCAACCCCGGCAAACTGTGCTGCCAGCGTTTGGCCAATGCTTGGGGTTTGTGCGCTGTCGACCCAGGTGGTGCTCATCGCCACTGGGAAGCTGATCAGTAAAACGGCATAGCCGACCATGGCGGGATTAAATGGGTTGTGACCCAGCCCGCCGAACAATTGCTTGGCCAGGCCGACGGTCAACAGGGCGCCTGTGATGGCAATCCAAAAGGGTGCCAGTGGCGGCAAACTGACCGCCAGCAAGGTGCAGGCGACAACGCCGCTATAGTCGGTCAGCACGGGGGCTGCGTCACGCTTGCGCAGCTTGCAAATGGCCAGCTCGGTCAGCCAGCCGGTGGTGACCGCCAGGCCGATATTGACCAGGACTCCGACGCCAAAGAACACCGTCATCAGCGCAATACCCGGCAACATGGCCAGCAAGACCCACTGCATCAGGTTTTGCGTGCCGCGTTCCTGGGTCCGGTGCGGCGAGGTGCGCCCGATCATTCTGAGGCCTCTTTCTTTTGTTTGGTGCGGGCCAGTGCGGCCTCGATTTGTGCTTTGCGCGGATCGTTGCCGGCTTGTGCTTGCTCAATCTGCTTGGCCCGGGCGGCGCGTTTGGCGGCGCGGGCGGCTTGCTCGGCTTCGATCCGGGCCTGGCGGGATTCAAAGCGGGCTCGAGCACGATCAGATTTGACCAGATCCTCTTGGCGCTGACGCAAAACTGCTTTGCCGTGACGGTAGTAACTGACCAGTGGAATGTGGCTGGGACACACATAGGC
>CALKMT010000054.1 GCA_938091715.1 uncultured Litorivicinus sp. | reverse complement strand
GGGGCACCTCGGCGGTCGGGATCAGATAGTGATCGCTGTTGGTCTTGAACAGGTCTTCTTCAAACTTGGGCAACTGCCCGGTGCCCATCAGGGCCTGGGACTTCACCAGATACGGCACATAGGCCTCGGTATAGCCGTGCTCAGTGGTGTGCGTATCGATCATGAATTGGGCCAGGGCGCGGTGCAGTCGTGCGATTTGACCGCTGAGGATGGCAAAGCGTGAACCCGAGACTGCCACGGCTTTCTCGAAGTCCACGCCGCCCATGGCCTCGGCCAGGTCCACGTGGTCCTGGGGCGCAAAGTCGAATTGCGGACGTTGGCCGACCACACGCAGCTCTTGGTTGTCGCTCTCATCCCGGCCCTCGGGCACTGAGGCGTCCGGGACGTTGGGAATTTCCATCATCCACTGATTCAGCTCGTCGGCCTCGGCATCGAATTTGGCCTTGATCGCGTCCAGTTGCTGGCCGATTTCAGTCATGCGCGCTTTTTGCGCCTCGGCGCCGGCACTGTCGCCGGCCTTCATTAGCAAACCGACCTGCTTTGAACCTGTCTTGCGCTCGTTCTGCAGGGCTTCCATTTCGGCCTGCAGGGCCTTACGGCTGGCGTCCAGGGCGATGAATCGCTCGGTATCCAGGGCATAGCCTTTGAGCGCCAGGCGAGCCGCGGTGGCCTGCAAATCAGAACGCAAAAGTTTGGGGTCTAGCATGTTAAATCCTTGTTAAATCGTACGGGCCCAAGACAGGCCCAGCGCGCAGGCGCTCAATGATATCAGTAGTGTCGCGCCAATGTAGCCCGCGGCCTGGGTCGTTTTGCCCTCGTTGAACATGCTGAGCGCCTCGAGAGAAAAGGTCGAATAGGTGGTCAGGGCGCCCAAGAAACCGGTCATCAATAAACCCCGCAGGGGATCGTCGGCATTCATTCGGCTGGACAGCCAGCCGGCCAACACCCCCATCAACAAGCACCCAATGCCGTTGGCCATCAAGGTCGCCATGGGGCTTTTCAGCCAGTTCGCCAAGCCAAATCGCGCACAGGCGCCCAGGGCACCACCGGCCGCCACGGCCAAATAGGTTGTCATCATTCGCTGTTGTCTCTTGCCTTTAAGCGAGCCAGCCGCTCGCCAATTTTGATTTCCAGGCCACGTTCCACGGGCCGATATAACTCGGTGCCCGCCAGGGCCTGGGGGAAATAGTTAACCCCCGCCGCATAGCCCTCAGGCTCGTCGTGAGCGTAGCGATATTCCTCGCCGTGGCCCATGGATTTGGCCAACGCAGTCGGGGCATTGCGCAGATGGTTGGGCACCTCGTGGCTGCCCTGTTCGGCCAAGGCCTTGGCGGCTTTCCACGCGACATACACGGCATTACTTTTGGGCACGCTGGCCAAAAATACCGCGGCCTGTGCCAAGGCGACCTCGGCCTCGGGCATACCCAGGCGTTCGGTGGCCTGGTATGCATCCATGGCCACCTGCAGAGCCCGAGGGTCGGCGTTGCCGATGTCCTCGCTGGCCATGCGCACAAAACGTCGGGCCAGGTACAGGGGGTCACACCCGCCATCCAGCATCCGCGCCAGCCAATACAGCGCCGCATCAGGACTGGAGCCACGAACCGACTTGTGCAGAGCCGAAATCTGGTCGTAAAACTGGTCCCCGCCCTTGTCAAAACGGCGGACCGAGCCACCCAACAAGTGCGCCAACTCGGCCAATTCTATATCGCCCTGGGTCAAATCCATGGCCGACTCGAGCAGCCCCAGACAGCGTCGGGCATCACCGTCTGCTGCATCGATCAGCGCATCCCTGGCGTTATCAGCCATCTGACGGCCCTGCAGCCCGCGGTCGATTAATTGACCCAGCTCCGCTCGATCAAGGGATTTCAGCGGCAGGACCCGGGCGCGACTCAACAGCGCGGCGTTTAGCTCAAACGCCGGATTCTCGGTGGTGGCGCCAATTAGGGTAATCAGCCCCTCTTCAACAAAGGGTAAAAAGGCGTCCTGCTGAGACTTGTTGAATCGATGCACCTCATCGACGAACAACACCGTGCGGCGGCCCCGAGCCAACAAGGCCTTGGCCTGTTCAATGACCTGCCGGATGTCCTTGACGCCGCTGGTAACCGCCGACAGGGTCAGCATTTCAGCGTCAACGTGCTGGCTGAGCAGGCGGGCCAAAGTGGTTTTCCCCACGCCAGGTGGTCCCCAAAAGATAATCGAGGGCAGGTGCTGTTGCGCGAGCATTTGGGTCAGCGGCCCTTGGGGTCCCAGCAAGTGCGTTTGGCCAATCACCTGATCCAGGGCCTGGGGTCGCAATCGGGCTGCCAGGGGTTGCGCGATGACCGATTGCTCGAACAGGTCAGCCACCGATGTTATCCAGCAAATCGATGCCCTCGGGGAGGACAAATTGGAAACGTTCGGGGTCGATGGCTTGGTTCAAACGAACCCCAGATAGGGTGATGCGTGTTTGCTGATCCAAACTGTCCACGACGCCCAATACCCGGGGCATATCGCCGACAAACTCGATGACCAGCAACTGGTAAAGCGAATCCGCCAGCGGCCGTAACTGAAAGACCGTTTGCTGGTTATTGGTGCGGGTTTGGGTGACCTCAAACCGCTCGGCCAAATCCTGAGTGTTTAGATTAAGCAACAAGGCCGCCGGACTGTCATCCAGCAACGACACCGGATCCCGAGTCACCTGTTCCAGATCAATGTCATAGGTCCATAGCGACTGGCCGTCGCTGACGATCTGCTGGGGAATAGGGTCACTGGTTTGCCAGAACAGACGATTGGGCCGGGCCAGGGCCAGTTTCCCGGGTATGGATTGCACGTCTCGCCCAGCCGCGTCCCGAGTCAGTTGCACAAAATCCGCCTGCAGGCTTTGAAAGGACTGCAAGCGCTGTGACAGTTCTTGGACCGGGTCCGCCAGGGCCGCACCGACCCACAGGCCGATACAGGCCACCCAGGCCCTCATTCGTGACCCCGGGGTTTGGGCGCGATGACTTCCCGTTGGCCGTTGTGCCCCATGGGCGAGACCACGCCGGCGGCTTCCATGGCCTCGATCATCCGCGCACTGCGGTTATAACCAATTTTCAACTTGCGCTGGACCGCGCTGATCGACGCCCGGCGGGACTCGAGCACGAACTCGACCGCCTGGTCATATAGCGGATCGGATTCTTCGGCGTTACCCCCCTCGCCGCCTTCGCCGGCGGCGGCGCCCTCGGATTCGTCGTAGCCGTTTAGAATATCCGGTATCAAATCCGGCTGGCCTTGAGTCTTCCAGTGTTCAACCACCCGGTGCACTTCGTCATCCTCGACCAGGCAGCCATGCACCCGGACTGGCAAACTGGTGCCGGGGGGTAAAAACAACATGTCGCCGTGCCCCAATAACTGCTCGGCGCCGCCTTGATCCAAGACCGTGCGGCTGTCGATTTTCGAGGACACTTGGAACGAAATCCGGGTCGGCACGTTGGCCTTGATC
>CALKMT010000053.1 GCA_938091715.1 uncultured Litorivicinus sp. | reverse complement strand
TGGTGTCTCGACAATGTTAGTGGGACTTGTCGCATTAATTCACATTGCTTTGCTTCAACAAAAACGAAAAAAGACAGAGCCCATCGGTTGAGACCCAATCGGCGCTTTCTAGAGCAATCCTTTGAACGCTTAAGTGGACTGCACGCGCGCCAGGCGGATATTCGTATCGGTCTGTTGCTGATCGATTTGGACGCCTTTAAGCCGATCAACGACACCTTGGGGCACGAGGTGGGCGACCCAGGTACTGGTGCAGGTCGCCGATCGCCTGCTGGAGTCCGCCCGAGTGTCGGATTGCGTGGCGCGGATTGGCGGGGATGAATTCGTTATCTTGTGCACCCAGCTGAACCACAGCGACGAGGTTCGGGCGGTGGCCGAACGGGTTCGCCAAGCCATCATGGTGCCATTCCAGGTGGCCGATCACCGCAGCATCCTGTCCGCCAGCATTGGCGCCGCAATGGCCGAACCCGGTGAAACCCTGGGTCAATTATTGCGACGGGCCGACTCGGCTATGTATCGCTCAAAGCGAAACGGCAAGAACCGCCTGACCATGGAAATTAATGAAGTTTGATGCCGTCTCGCGCTTAGTCCAAACTCCCCCGATGAATTCCCAGTTACTCGATCTTTTTCGGGCCGCGGTAAACGCCGCGGACCCCCTGCATTGCCTGCCCCCACACTTGGATTTGGACCCATCCCGTCCGGTTTGGGTGTTTGGTGCGGGCAAAGCCGCGGGTCGCATGGCCCAGGTGTTCGAGCAACAGTATGCCGGTGCCTATCAGGGGTTGGTGGTCGGCCCGGCGGATCAGAATCCAGGCCTAAAATGCATTTCTTATCACGCGGGGACGCATCCGATTCCATCCCAGGCGTCCTGCGACGCGGGCAACGCCTTGTTGCGCGAACTGGCCCGGGTTCAGCCCCAGGATCAGGTGATTTTCTTACTATCCGGGGGGGCGTCGTCGCTGATTGCCACGCCACCGGATCGCGTTGCGTTAAGTGAGCTGCAAAACATCACCCAATCGATGCTGAACGGTGGGGCCAACATCGCCGAGCTAAACGCAGTACGGCGCTGCATTTCGAAAGTGGCTGGCGGACGATTGGCCCAGGCCTGTGCGGCGCCCATCACCACCCTGGCTATTTCTGACGTGACGGGTGATGTACCCGCCGACATCGGCAGTGGTCCGACGGTCTCCAACCCGACTTCGAACGCTCAGGTTCAGGGGCTATTGGATCGGTTCCAAATTCAACCCAGTGCGGCGTTGCGGGAATTTCTTGCGGACCCATCGCTCCAATCGCGCCAGGCCGACGGGGACTTTCGCCTGATCGCAACGCCGGAACAAAGCCTATCCATTGCCCAGCAACAGGCCGAGCAGGCGGGGCTAAACGTTTTGAATCTGGGCGCATTTATCGAGGGCGATGCCAACGAGACCGCCAAGGTACTGGCCGGCATCACCCGTCAGATCCATCAATACAACCGGCCGGTTTCTCGGCCGGCCTTGATCTTGTCCGGTGGCGAGACATCGGTTCGGGTGACCGGGCGGGGGCGTGGGGGACGCAACGTGCAGTTTTTAATGAGTTTGGCCGAATCGTTGAACGGGCTGAGTGGGGTGAGCGCGATGGCGTGCGATACCGACGGCGTAGATGGAGCTGACCCCATCGCCGGGGGGGCGATAGATGCCACTTCGCTTAGCCGTGCTGATCAGTTGGGCTATCCGGTTCGACGGGCCATCGAGGACAATGACGGGCACGGATGGTTTGCCGCCCTGGGCGATGCAGTGGTGACCGGCCCGACGCAAACGAACGTCAACGATTTCCGAGCGATCCTAGTCCAATGATTACCTGGACCCGCGTGGTACTCGCCGGGGCTGGCGTGACCCTGGCGCTGGCGTTGTGGATTGCCCAGGCGCAAAGCGATGCCCAGTTAAGCGCACTGGGATCCGAGCAGCAGCGCCGGGACACCGTATCGGCGATGTTTGTGTCCAACCAATTGGGCCGGGCGCTGTCGCAACTGGACCGACTGCGCGATGACCCCCGGGTCGAAGTATTACGGGCGGACAATGTCCCGACCAAACAGGCTTTGGAAGACGTCTTTACTACCCTGATGCGTTTGGATCCGGCGATTATCCAGGCGCGCTGGATTGATGCCTCGGGTCTGGAGCAAGTCCGTGTGGATCGCACCCCTCGCAGCGTCGTGGCACTGACCGACGAGCAATTGCAGGACAAGTCAGATCGCGACTATTACCAGGCGATTACGGGGTTATCGGATTCCACCCTTTGGCTGTCGACAATCGATTTGAACGAGGAAAATGGACAGGTTGAACGTCCGTTTAAACCCACCTTCCGTGTCGCCTCGCCGCTGAATCAAGACCGGGGTTTTCTGATCCTGAACTACAACGCTCAGCCGTTAATCGAGGAGGTCTATCGGTCTGCCGAGTCCCGGGAGCAGGTCGGGATGTTGGATCAACAAGGCCAGTGGATTGTAACGCCGGGCGTGGGCAGTCCCTGGGGATTGCAGTTAGATCAGGGCACCGACGCACTGGGATTGCCCAGCGGCGTGATCGATCGATTGGGCCAAACACCCGACGGCGCCGAGGTGACCACCATCGGTCTATTGTCCTGGGCGCCGGTGGATTGGAGTGCGGTGGCGCCCGATGTCCAAGGGCCGCAGCTCAGCCTGATTCGCTTGCTGCCCGCCGAGCAAGTGAGCCAGATTCGTTGGCGCTACTTTGGCCTGTCGATCGGCCTTTGGTTCTTGTTCGCCGTGCCGATTGGATACTTTGCTCATCGCACCTGGCGAGCCCAAGTGTCTGAGCAGCTGTCGACTCAGCGTCAGTTGGCGCAAGAACAGCAGGCCAAGGCTTTGCTAGAGCTTGAGGCTGAAAAGCTTAGCCGCAGTAACCGCGACCTAGACGCCTTTGCCTATGCCGCGGCGCATGATTTGCGTTCGCCCTTGCGGGCGATCGGCCAGTACACCGGCATTCTGTTGGAAGACTTAGAGGAGATCGACCCAGAAAGTCGCAGCCACCTGGTTCGCATTCAAGATCTTTCGTCTTCGCTGGATCGAATGTTGAAGGGGTTGTTGCAGTATTCCCGTATCGGTCGTTCGGATTCCAAGTCCGAGCGGGTCGATCTGAACCCACTGGTGCAGTCGATGGCCGCGATTTACGTCATTGACGGCTTTACCTGGGAAGCGCAACTGGAACACCGCATTCAGGCGCCAGCCGCCCTGGTTGAGTTGATCATCCGTAACCTGATGATGAATGCGGTCAAGCATCACCACCGAGAGCAAGGGCACATCAAGCTGTGGACTGCACAATCCGGTGATTGGGTGACCTTGTATTGTCAGGATGATGGACCGGGAATTCCGATCCACAATTGGGAACAAGTCTTTTCGGTCTTTGGCAAATTGGCCGGCGGAAAGTTGCAGGAACAAGACGGACTGGGCTTGGCCATGGTGCGCCGAGCGGCAGAAAGTCTGGGCGGGGAAATCCGTATCCATGACAGCACGGCGGCGGGCACCACCTTTGCTGTCGACTTCCCCGCGGCGGTTAGTTAGCGGTTACGGCCCGACGAGCCGGCAGAGTTACCGCCCGGCTTGGCGCCACGACCACGGGAGTTTGGCCGGCGACTGCTGCCCGGTTTTGCCGGTCCGCCACGCCCACGGTTCGGCGTCCGGGGATTTGCGCTGCGAGCATCACCTGAACCCTCATCGGCCTTGGGCTTTTTCGGCCGCGGGGCTTTTCTAGGGGGCAACAGCTTGGACTCGGGCAGGGGCTTGCTGGGCTGAAAGCCCAACTCATAATCCCGTGGCAAAATCGTTTGAATTAAACGCTCGATGTCCTGCAGCAGCTTAAATTCCTCGTCACACACCAAACTGACCGCCAGCCCGTCGGCGCCTGCCCGTCCGGTCCGGCCGATTCGGTGCACATAATCCTCGGGCACGTTGGGCAGGTCGAAGTTGACCACAAAGGGCAGCTTGTCGATATCAATACCCCGGGCTGCGATGTCAGTGGCTACTAAGACCTGCAGATCGCCCGCCTTGAATTCGGCCAACGCTCGGGTACGCGCTCCTTGGCTCTTGTTGCCATGAATCGCCGAGGAGGGGATGCCCGCCTTGTCCAGTTGGGTCGCTAAACGGTTCGCGCCATGCTTGGTGCGGCTAAAGACCAGCACCTGATGCCAGTTTTCTTGTTTGATCAGGTGGATCAGCAACTTGGGCTTGGCAGTCTTGTCGCAGGTGTAAACTTTTTGTTCGATCCGTTCGACGGTTGAGTTGGGCGGGGTGACCGAAATCTCGACCGGGTTATGCACCATGCCCTTGGCCAGTTCACGAATTTCTGGCGAAAAGGTCGCCGAGTACAGCAGGTTCTGACGCTTGGCCGGCAGCAGCCGGAACAGACGGCGGATGTCGTGGATAAAGCCCATGTCCAGCATGCGATCGGCTTCGTCTAGGACCAGGACCTCTAGGTCGTCAAAATTCACCGCGTTTTGGTTGTGCAAATCCAGCAGTCGCCCGGGCGTTGCGACCAAAATGTCCACGCCGCCGCGCAGTTTTTGCATCTGCGGATTAATTTTTACGCCGCCAAACACCACTTCACTCTTAATGTTCAGGTATTTCGAGTACAGCCGAACGTTGTCCAGAATCTGTGCCGCCAACTCTCGGGTCGGCGTCACGATCAGGGCGCGACAGCGGTTGGGTTGTGCCCGTCGCCCCTCGGCCAAGCGCTCCAGGATCGGCAGGGTGAAGCCTGCGGTCTTTCCTGTGCCCGTCTGCGCCGCGGCCATGACATCCTGGCCGTTTAGTACTGCCGGGATAGACTGGGCCTGGATCGGCGTGGGTTGGGTGTAGCCTGTGTCCGAGACTGCGTCCTGCAGCTCCTGACGCAAGCCCAATTCAGAAAAGAGCATGTTGCTTCCTTGCGGTAAGGGGAAAATAAGGGGCGCGAGTATGCGCCCGTCATGGGCAATAGACCAACCCTAGGGTTGCAGTAAAGCGTACTTCAGGATCTCGACGACTTGTTCAGGGGTCTGGGTCCAGGCCATGGCCTGTGCGTCCACCTCTTTTAGCGGGTGCACAATGTCTGGGCCATGCAGCGTGATATAGGGCGTACCCAAGGCGGCGCATTGGCCCGCGTCAAAGGCGGCGTTCCATTGTTTGTACTGCTCGCCAAACCGAATGACGGCCAGGTCGGCCTGCTGCAGTTGGGTTTGCGTGCGAATCAGGTTAACCCGCGAGGATTGATGATCCCGCCAGTATCCACTTTCCGGCACGCCCAACAGGTCGCCCGCTGCGTCCGAGGCCGCGTGGTCGGTGACCGGGGATAAAAAGGTAACGTCCAGGCCGGCATCGGCACAGCCATCCTGAATTTGCTGCCGCCAGTCGGTGTGAATTTCGCCAGACAGATAGATCTTCATAGCCACTCCTGTGAATAAGTGCCGGCATGCTACCTTGGTCTGTGATATATTGCGCGCCGCTGGGCCGGGATGGCTTGGCCAAGTGACTCAATTTAGGGGCGCTTTCACGGCAATGGACGGCGGGTGTGTACAGTCTAGATTGCCCAACATATAGGCATTAGATGACGACTCCGACGACCTTTGCTGAGCTAGGCTTGCCTGCTCAACTGTTAACCAATCTGACTAAAATCGGCTATGAAGCGCCCTCGGCGATTCAAGCGGCCAGCATACCTTTGTTGCTAGAAGGCAACGACTTATTAGGTACGGCCCAGACCGGTACCGGCAAGACAGCGGCCTTTGCGCTGCCGACCTTGGCCCAAGTCGATCCCAATTCCACGGAAACCCAGGTGCTGGTGTTGGCCCCCACGCGCGAGCTGGCCATCCAGGTTGCCGAGGCCTTTCAAACCTACTCCGAGGGCATGCGCGGATTCCACGTATTGCCCATCTATGGCGGCCAGCCCATGGGCGGTCAGCTGCGCGGCTTACGTCGCGGCTGCCAAGTCGTGGTGGGAACCCCCGGTCGTGTGATGGACCACCTGCGCCGTGGCACCCTGAAATTGGATGCCTTAAAGGCGGTTGTTCTAGACGAAGCCGATGAAATGTTACGCATGGGCTTTATCGATGACGTGACCTGGATCCTAGAGCACGCGCCAGAACAGCGTCAGGTGGCTTTGTTCAGCGCCACCATGCCCAAGCCGATTCGCCGGCTGGCCGAGCAGTACCTGAACAATCCCAAAGAAATCGCTATCGAAGCCCAATCCAGCGTGGTCGACAAGATCGAGCAGGCGTTTTGGATGGTCCAGGGCACCAACAAATTGGACGCCCTGACGCGCATCCTGGAAGTCGAAGAATTCGACGGCCTGATCATGTTCGTGCGTACCAAGAACGCCACCATCGAGATGGCGCAGAAATTGGAAGCCCGTGGCTATCAAGCCCGCGCCATCAACGGCGACATGACGCAAAAGCTGCGTGAGCAAACCATTGGCGAGCTAAAAGAAGGCCATCTGGACATCCTAGTGGCCACCGATGTGGCGGCCCGGGGTATCGATGTGCCCCGGATCACCCACGTGATCAACTACGACATCCCGATCGACCCCGAGGCCTATGTGCACCGGATTGGTCGTACCGGCCGCGCCGGTCGTACGGGCAAGGCCATCTTGTTTGTCGCCCCTCGTGAACGCCGCTTGTTGCGTGCCATCGAAAACGTGACCAAGGGCCGCATCCCTCAGATGGAGATCCCGACCCGGGACGAAGTTAGCGCCAAGCGCGTTCAAGACTTCAAGCAGCAGATCGCCGAAGCCCTGCAGCACCCGAAACTTGAGTTCTTCACCAAGATGGTTTCGGAATACGTCGAAGAGACCGAAACTGAATTGCTTGAGCTGGCCGGTGCCTTGGCCTGTATGGGTCAAAAAGACAAACTGCTGTTGACCGATGAAAAGCCCGAGCGTGCCCCTCGCTCGTTTGCCGGTGACAGTGACTGGCACAAAGAGCAGCGCCAGCCCAGGCAGCCCCGGGTGCATGACGATTCTGGCATGGGCTTTTACCGTATTTCGGTGGGCTATCAGCATCAGGTGCGCCCTGGCGACATCGTCGGTGCCTTGGTCAACGAAGCGGACATCGAAAAGTCATCAATCGGCCGGATCCAGCTGTTTGACGATTTCAGCGTGGTTCAAATGCCCGTTGGCATGCCGGATAACCTGCTTAGCCACCTAAAGCAGATCAAAATTCGCGGCCAGGCCATTGCAGTTGAGCCCATCGATGAGCGCGACGTACCCGAGCAAAAGCGCAAGCCCAAAGGCGACCGGCCCTTTAAACCCCGTGGCGACAAGCCACGCAGTGACAAGCCCCGGGGCGAGCGCTCCTACGGTGACAAGCCCCGCTCGGATCGTCCTCGCAGTGACCGGCCCAAACCTGGCCCGGGTGCGAACGCCAAAAAAGGCTCAAAGCGTCGCTCGAATGCGGATGCGGCGGGCGGCCAAAGTGCGCCCCGACGTCGCACCTACGACTAGGGTTCAGTGCCAATGACCGATGTTACAAAAAATTAACATCGGTTTTGCTTGTGGCTATTGTCGAATAGGACTAGTCTGCAATCAGGTACGGAGGCGGGCCCAGACGCTCAGCTTTTTCTAACGGGAACGGCTCCTCGTTTTGCACTCTTCTGTACCGCCCTGACTGATCAGGGCATATTCACAGATAGAAAAGGTAAACTCGAGCAATGTCCGAGAAGCAAAACGGAACCGTTAAGTGGTTCAACGAGAGCAAAGGCTACGGCTTCATTCAACGTGAAGGCGGCAGCGATTTGTTTGTTCATTTCAGCAATATTCAGGGTAACGGATTCCGTACCTTGCAAGAAGGCCAGCCTGTAACCTTCACCGAAGGTACCGGCCAGAAAGGTCCTCAAGCAGAGAACGTCGAACCGGCCTAAGCCAGTTTTGACATCAAAGGCGCCCGCGATCATGCGGGCGTTTTTGTATTCGCTTGCGCCGTTGGTCATGCGGTGCTACAAGTTAGTTATGAATTCAACACTCGCCAATTCTCTTCGCAACGACCGTCCGGTCGCCTTGGCGCGTGTCTGTGGTCTGTCTTCACTGCCGCTATCTCTACGACTGCCCTAAGGGGCTTATTAATTTTTTCCACACAAGCAATCCAAGTCCGTAGTGAATCCAGATAAGATAGGCGTGTACGACGCCCAAGGAACCAGAGATGTCAGACAATAAATTGGTGATTTTCGACACCACGATGCGTGACGGTGAGCAATCTCCCGGCGCGTCCATGAGCAAAGACGAAAAGATTCGCATTGGTAAAACCCTCGAACGCTTGGGCGTTGACGTCATGGAGGCGGGGTTCGCCATTGCCAGCAAGGGCGACTTTGAAGCGGTCCATGCGGTGGCCAGCGTGGTCAAAGAGTCCACGGTTTGCTCGTTGGCCCGGGCTAACTTCAAGGATATCGAGGCCGCCGCACAGGCCCTTGAACCGGCCCCGCGCAAACGCATCCACACCTTTATCGCCACCAGCCCGATCCACATGCAGTACAAACTGAAAATGCAGCCGGATCAGGTCGTCGAGCAGGCCGTGGCCGCGGTCAAACATGCGCGCAAATTCACGGACGACGTTGAATTTAGCGCCGAGGACGCGGGCCGCTCGGACCCGGATTTTCTGTGCCGGGTGTTCGAGGCCGTCATCGCTGCCGGTGCCGGCACCATCAACATTCCCGACACCGTGGGTTACGCCTTGCCGAACGAGTTTGGCGGATTGATCGCGGACATCATCGCGCGCACGCCCAACAGCGACCAAGCGGTCTTTAGCGTGCACTGTCACAACGACTTGGGCTTGGCCGTGGCCAACAGTTTGGCCGCCGTTCAGTGCGGCGCACGTCAGGTCGAGTGCACGGTCAATGGACTGGGCGAGCGGGCGGGTAACGCCAGCTTAGAAGAAATCGTTATGGCCATGCGCGTGCGTCATGACCTGATGGAGCTTGAGACCGGGATCGACACTACCCAGATCGTACCGGCCAGCCGTTTGGTCAGCAGCATCACCGGCTTCCCGGTTCAGCCGAACAAGGCCATCGTGGGCGCCAATGCGTTTGCGCACGAGGCTGGAATTCACCAGGACGGCGTACTCAAGCACCGCGAGACCTATGAAATCATGAGTGCCGAGGACGTCGGTTGGAGCGCCAACCGTATGGTGTTGGGCAAGCACTCTGGCCGCGCCGCCTTCAAAAGCCGCTTGGAAGAGCTGGGCATCATGCCCGCCGAGGACAATGCGTTCGCCGATGCCTTTGTTCGATTCAAGGCCTTGGCCGATAAGAAGCACGACATTTTTGACGAGGACTTGGTCGCCCTGATGACGGGTGACAACTCCGACGCAGGCGAAGTGATGTTCAAACTGACTGACCTTGAAGTCAGCAGCAAGTTGGGCGTATCGCCCACGGCATCGGTTGGCTTGTCCGTCATGGGCGAGGAAACGCACATTCAGGCCGAGGGCGACGGTCCGGTCGATGCGACCTTTAAGGCGATCGAGAAAATCGCCCAATCCGGTTGCGAAACCAGTCTGTATAACGTCAACGCCATTACCTCGGGCACCGAAAGTCAGGGCGAGGTCACGGTCCGATTGGAGCGTGCCGGGCGAATCGTCAATGGCGTGGGTGCCGATACCGACATCGTGGTGGCCAGTGCGCGGGCCTACTTGCACGCGCTGAACCAAATGATGAAGCCTCAGGTGCGTCAGCATCCTCAAAGCTCGAACCCCTAGGGCTCAGGGTGTCGACTCAGCAACTCAAGCGTGAAGCGTTAGAGGCCATGGGCATTGCGCCCATGGTGTTGCGCACCCGTCCGGTGCCGCCGCCGACCGACGCGCCGGCGTTGGTTGAGTCAGCACCCACACCCGCCGCGGCGGTTGTTCCGGAAACACCCTTTGCGCCACCCAAGATCGAGCTGGCCCCAGAGCCCAAACCGGTGACGCCGCCACCCAGCGCGCCGGCTGTGGTCGACGAGTTTCCCGTACTGAACTTCGCGGTGCTGCACTTTGGCGATCTGATGGTCGTGGCCCAGTTGCCGCAATGGGCCCAGGGCTTGATCGAAGCCAGTTGCCGGGGCTTTTTCCGCGATTTGTCGTTGCATCTGCCCGCACCCACC
>CALKMT010000052.1 GCA_938091715.1 uncultured Litorivicinus sp. | reverse complement strand
CCCTAGTGGCGGGCAGCCTGTGGGTTTGGGGTCAGTTCTAACGGCTACTTCGAGCGATAGTCGTCATGACAGCCTTTGCAGGTCTTGCCAGCGGCTTGCAGGGCTGGGCCGATTTGAGCCTTGTCCCCGGTCTGTACGGCCGCGGATAGCTCGCCAATTTTTTCACCAAATTTGACTGCTGCAGCCTGAAATCCATCGGGATCGGACCAGATCTCTGCCTTGGCTCGGGTGTTGTCGCCGGTGCTTTCAACGGCAAAGGCCTCGGGTAGTACACCGCCCACCGCTTGGATCCGATTGACCGCGATTTTCATGCGTTCCAGGTCGAATTCACGTTTGCCTCGCATCATGGCGGCTAGGGTGTCGGCGAATTCATATTTGATGATCTTGAATGCGCCTTGGCGGGCGTCGATCAGGTCTTTGGGCTCGGCGGCTAGGGCCGGTATTGCCAGGCTTGCGGCAACGACCGCGCTCAGCAGGGGTTTCATGACAGACTCCAGTGTTGTGATGATCCATCGGAGTATGCCCAAGCCTGCAAGCCTCGGGTATGCACCTGAGGCCCAGCGCTTGTGTAGTGTCAGACGTTAAAGCGGAAGTGCACGACGTCGCCGTCTTTGAGCACGTAGTCTTTGCCCTCAAGGCGCCATTTGCCCGCTTCTTTAGCGCCGCTTTCGCCGCCTAGCTCGACAAAATCTTGATAGCCCACAACCTCGGCTCGGATGAAGCCTTTCTGGAAATCGGTGTGAATGACGCCCGCGCCCTCAGGCGCAGTGGCGCCTTTTTTGACGGTCCAGGCACGCACTTCCTTGACCCCGGCGGTGAAGTAGGTGTGCAGGCCCAATAACTGATAGCCGGCCCGGATCACGCGATCCAGTCCCGGTTCGTCCATACCCAGATCGGCCAGGAACTCGTCACGCTCGTCGTCTTCCAGCTCCGAAATTTCGGCCTCTAACTTGTTGCAGATGGCCACGACCTGGGCGTTTTCTTGCTCGGCCATCGTGCGCACCGCATCGAGGTGGGGATTGTCGTCAAACCCTTCCTCGCTGACGTTCGCGATGTACAGCGTGGGCTTGGAGGTCAGCAATTGCATTTGCTTGACCAACTTTAGTTCGTTGTCGTCAAACTCCAGCGAACGCACGGGTTTTGCTTCGTTCAGTACCGGCAGCATGCGATCGCACAGGCCAACCAAGGCCTTGGCCTCTTTGTCGCCGGATTTGGCGGCTCGGGTCTGGCGCTGATGGATACGCTCGACCGTGTCCAAATCGGCCAGTGCCAGTTCGGTGTTGATGACCTCGATATCGGCCAGCGGATCCACGCGGTTTGCAACGTGGATGACATTGTCGTCTTCAAAGCAACGGACCACGTGGGCAATGGCATCGGTTTCGCGAATGTTGGCTAGGAACTGATTACCCAGGCCCTCACCTTTGCTGGCCCCGGCCACCAAGCCCGCGATGTCGACAAATTCCATTGTCGTGGCGATGACTTTCTCAGGGTTGACCAATTCGGCCAATTTGTCTTGGCGTGGATCCGGTACGGGAACCACCCCTGCGTTGGGCTCGATGGTGCAAAACGGGAAGTTTTCCGCGTCGATGCCTGCTTTGGTCAAGGCATTGAACAGGGTTGATTTACCGACGTTGGGCAGTCCAACGATGCCGCATTTAAATCCCATGGTACCGATCCTATGGCTTGTGGCCGTTAATGGTTTGTGTCGCGCGGGCAAAATCACCGCTGATAAATAAGGGTAGGGCGTCCAGGGCCACATCAATGGCCTGTGCAATGGCAATGGCATCGTCCTTGCCGGGGGCCTTTAAGACATAGTCCGAGACCTGCTTGGCATGGCCGGGATGGCCGATTCCAATGCGCAGCCGATGGTAGTTGGGTGACGGCAGGTGTTGATGGATGTCCCGAAGCCCGTTGTGACCGCCATGGCCGCCACCGATTTTCAATTTCATCTGTCCCGGGGGCAGGTCCAGTTCATCGTGGATGACCAGGACCTGTTCCGGTGGCAGTTTAAAAAATTGGCAAACCGCACCGACGGATTGGCCGGATCGATTCATAAAGGTGGAGGGTTTGAGCAGTAATTGCTCGGCCCCCTCGGCCGGTCCTTTGGCGTACTCACCGTGAAATTTCGATTCGCTTCGAAAGCTCAGGTGATAACGCGCAGCGACTGCGTCTAAAAACCAAAACCCGGCAGTGTGCCGGGTTTTGTCGTAGCGTGAGCCTGGATTCCCAAGCCCCGCCATCAAGAAGGTGGAGGCCACCGGCTGGATTACTCCTCGCCTGCGCCTTCAGCGCCTTCTTCGTCTTCAGAAGCCTGGCCACCGCCGGGCTTCTTGACGCTTGCGATCGGCAGGTCATGACCTTCACCCAGTGCCAGCTGAGTCGAAACCACGCCCTTGGGCAGGGTGACGTCAGACAGGTGCAAGGTGGTGCCGGCTTCAATCTCGGTCATGTCGACTTCGATGTACTCGGGCAGGTCCTTGGGCAAGCAACGTACTTCCACTTCCGATGCTTCGTGCTGGATCTTGCCAGACTGCATCTTGACGCCGACACACTGCTCTTCGTTGACGAAGTGCAAGGGCACGTTGACCACGATTTCAGTCTTGGCATCAACACGCATAAAGTCCGCGTGCAGGATGATCGGCTTGGCCGGGTGACGCTGCAGGTCTTTTAGGATGACGTTTTGTGCCTTGCCGTCGATCTCAAGTGAGACAACAGACGAGTAAAACGATTCGTCTTCCAGTGCCTTGATGAATACGTTCTGAGCAATAGCAATTTGAGTCGGCTCAGCTTTACCACCGTAGACGATACCCGGAACTAGATTTTCCAGGCGGCGCAGGCGGCGGCTCGAACCTTTCCCTGTAACCGTACGTGAGACGGCTGCCAGTGTGTGTTCACTCATGATTTGAGTTCTCCAATTTTAATTACAACAAAAGGGGCCTCGACCAGCCCCTTTAAAGGGTGTCCCTAGCGAAACATGGCGCTAATGGACTCTTCATTGCTGACGCGACGCATGGCCTCGCCAATCAATTCTGAAACAGTGACCACACGGACACGTCCGCAATCCGCCATTTCAGGCTGGAGCGGGATGGTATCAGCGACGACCAGTTCGTCAAGTTCACTGTTGCTAATGTTTTCCAGTGCGCGGCCACTCAATACCGGGTGGGTACAATAGGCCACCACGCGTTTGGCGCCCTTGCCTTTTAGCGCCTTGGCGGCGTTACACAGAGTGCCGGCGGTGTCGACAATGTCGTCCACAATGATGCAGGTCCGTCCATCCACATCACCGATGATGTTCATGACTTCCGCTTGGTTGGCCTTGGGACGACGTTTGTCGATGATCGCCAGGTCGGCATCATCCAGTTGTTTGGCGATGGCCCGGGCGCGCACGACGCCACCGATGTCCGGTGAAACCACGATCAGATCTTCGTAACGGCACCGGGTAATGTCGTCCAGCAGCACCGGAGTGGCATAGATGTTGTCCACTGCCACGTCAAAGAAGCCTTGAATCTGGTCGGCGTGCAGATCTACCGTCAGGACTCGGTCGACGCCAACGCTTACCATCATGTCGGCGACTACTTTGGCGGTGATCGGCACTCGGGCGCTGCGCGGGCGGCGATCTTGGCGGGCATACCCGAAGTAGGGCACCACCGCGGTGATGCGGCTGGCGCTGGCGCGACGCAGGGCGTCGGTCAATACCACCAACTCCATCAAATTGTCGTTGGTCGGGCGGCAGGTCGGTTGGATGATGAAGACGTCTTTGCCGCGCACGTTCTCGGCGATGTCGACCGCAATTTCACCGTCGCTGAACTTGCCAACTTCGGCTTGGCCCAGGGGGATGCCCAAGTAATCGGCAATGTCGCCGGCCAGTTTTGGGTGTGCGTTGCCTGAGAACAACATCATTTGAGCCATGTCCATCTCCTTGGGACCCGATCCAGAGGGCGCGAATTCTACGCGCCTTTATGGCAAAAATCACCTGTAAAAACAGGGTCTAATTCCCAGCGTCAACCCACGTTTAGTGATAGCGTATTTACTTGCTATCGATAGGGCTAAAACCATGCAATCACTCTCAAAGATCGCGCTTGTCGTTAATGATTACGACGAAGCATTGGATTACTACTCAGGGACCTTGGGGTTTGATGTGCTCGAGGACACCGACATGGGCGGCGGCAAGCGTTGGGTGGTGGTTGCGCCACCGGGCAGCGGCTGCGCATTATTGTTAGCCAAGGCCAAGAATGCCGAGCAAACGGCGGCGGTGGGTAATCAAACCGGGGGCCGTGTGTTTCTGTTCTTGGATACCCAAGACTTTGACGGGGACTACGCGCGTTATTCCGAGATGGGTGTGGACTTTATCGAAGAGCCTCGCCACGAGGCCTATGGCAAGGTCGTGGTCTTTCGGGACCTGTACGGAAATTTGTGGGACTTGGTCGGCCGCACTTTATAAGTCGGCAGAAACAAAAAAGGACCCGTTCGGGTCCTTTTTAAATATGGCTGGGGTGGAAGGATTCGAACCTTCGAATGGCGATACCAAAAACCGCTGCCTTAACCACTTGGCCACACCCCAGTTGAGTGCATAGTTTACGTCAGCTTGTGACGGCTGACGAGAGGTTCGTTGTATGAACTCGCTGACGTTTGACGCCATTGGGCAGGTTCAACAACTGAGGGACCTGTGTATGCAACACAAAAACTGTCCCTCCGCTTCCCGACAATTTAGGTTGCCATTGCGCTAAGCAATCGAACAACCGGTCGATGGTCGGAAAGTGCTTTCGACAGACGGCTTCACAATCGTTGTGACCCTGTCCGGCTAGAGCGGCGCGCATGTTAATGGCCTGACTATCCCGCGTCAACCACTTGTCGGTAAAGATATCTCTGGTCGAGACATGCGCCCGGGGCAAAAAAAGTTCGATCTCGCCGCAGGGCCATTCGATCGATTCCAGTTGTTCGCCGATTCCGGTGCCGATGGCGCTTTTCCCGTGGATAAAAATGGGCACATCAGCACCCAGTTGTTGGCCTATTCGTGCCAGGTCCAGATCGGATATTTCAAGTTTCCACAGGGTGCGCAACATCAGCAGTGCGCTGGCTGCGTCACTGCTTCCGCCCCCAAGGCCGGCCCCAGCCGGGATGTGTTTCTCGATGTGCAGTTGGCCCTGGGGGACGATGCCTGCAAAGTCGGCCAAGGCCATGCCAGCGCGATACACCAAGTTTTCAGAGTCCGGCACAGAGTCCAGGCCGCTAACTTCCCAGGGGGCATCAATATTCAGGTGCAGGCGATCGCCCCAGCTCAGAAATTGAAAGCCGGTTTGCAAATTATGATAGCCATCGGGTCGGCGCCCCAAGACGTGTAGGAAGCGATTAATTTTTGCCGGGGCCTCGATTTGCCAGTCATACCCTGGCCGTTCGGAGGGAGTCAGTTTGGGCTGTATTGCCATGTCTTGATGACTGCGCGCAGGCGCACCTCTGCGTTGTTCAGGTCAATAATTCGTGGACGCCCTAACTCGTCTTGCTGGGTGTAGCGCAAGGTCCAGGGTGACAATTCATCGGGGCTGGGCATCTGTCCCATCAGCCAATCGCCAGCCCGTTGCAGCGGAACTTGGATGCCCAAAGCCTGCTGTGACAGGGCTTGCGCATCGGTTGCGTACAAAGCGGTGCCTTTGCTCGGTGTCCAACTGGCGCCATCGGGGCGGATTTGCAGCTGACCCAGTTCGCCGCCGGTTGGGCCAAAAAACACCCAGCGCTGCTCGTTTTCCAGCCGGTCGTAGCGGAAGCCACCGGTATCACGACGGCCTGGCTGGGTAATGCTCAGCCTGCCGGCAATCCCGATGGCCTCTTGCTGGGCAATGGGCGTGGGCTGGGGCAACTGAGCACAGCCGCTGAGCAAGATAAACACAGCCAGCAGGGCGCGCATCATAGGTCGATGCCCAGGCGCTCAAGGGTTTCATTGACGATCGGGTGAGACTCCTCGTTGCTGACTGCCTGACGAAACACCTCCAGCGCTTTTTCGGTTTGGCCGTCCACGAACAGGACTTCGCCGTAGTGCGCAGCGATTTCAGGGTCGGGGAACCGCTCGTAGGCACGGGACAGCCAACTGAGCGCTTGGGATAGATTGCCCAGGCGGAAGTGGACCCATCCCATGGAATCCAGGATCGCCGAGTCATCCGGTCGCATGGCCAGTGCTCGGCCGATCAATTCCAGCGCCTGATCCAATTTGATGTTGGCGTCGGCGTAGGTGTACCCCAGCGCATTCAGCGCAGACGCGTTATCCGGCTCTAACGCCAGGGCATCCAGCAAGTCTTGTTCGATAGCCACGACCTGTTCGGCATCGCGGTACAAGGCCCGGGCGTACAACAATTGAAACTCGTCGGGAGTTTGCTCAATGGCCTGGTTTAACAGCGCCAACAAGCGTTCGGGCTGTTGAGCGTCATCCAAGATCTCGGTTTCGGTCAGGTAAATGGCGGTGCTTAAGTCCGGGCGAATTTGACGCCCCTGGCTCATCCATAGAGCCAAGGCATCGAAATCTTTGGCATCGGCATAGGCCTGGGCCAGTTGCGTGCGGGCCAGCATAAAGCGCTCCCCTGCGATGTCCGCCAGTAGCTTGCGCCCCTGGTCTAGTTGCCCTTGGGCCGTGGCGACCAGGCCCAGGACAAGTAGCCCTTCCAGCTCTGTTTCAGGCAGAGCGCGCAGCTCGTTCCCTAGCTGCCCTGCCAGGTCCAGATCATCGATCTCGACGGCCAACAACGCTTGGCTGGCCCGATAGCTGGCTTGCTCTGGGTTCAGTCGGTTTAGCTCGGCAAACCCCTCGATCGCCAAGGCATATTGTTCATTCGCCACCCAGAGTTGGGTCAGGGTTAGCAGCAGGCTCTCGTTGTCAGGGTAACGTTTGACCCCGGTCTGCAGGGTTTCGATGGCGGCTTCGTTGTCCCCGGCTTGTTGTGCCAGTCGAGCCGCCTCGGCGAACAAGCTCGGGCGATCTGGGGTGCGCTTGGCCAGTGCCAAGGCAATGGGCAGGGCAGCCTCGGGGCCTGCATCGGCTTCGGTGGCATACAGATAGGGAACGCCAATGGCCAGCGAGGGATCGTCGGCATAGATATCGGTCAATGCATCGGCCAGTTCGCCCGCCCAAGCGGGGCCCGCCCGTAACAGGCGAGGCAGAAAACCCAGCACTTGATCTGGCTGCATCTTGGCGGTTTGGCGCAAATACTCGACGGCGGGTTGGACTTGATCGTTGATCAGGTAAGCCCTGGCCAGAATCGCCAGCGTTTCATAATTCTCGTTGTAGGTGGCCAGGGCCTTGGCCGCCTCTAGCGCGGTTTCAGGTTGCAGTGCGGTGGCAATGCGGGCGGCTCGCAATGCCAGCGTGGCGCTTTTGTTAATCTTCGCTTGGCGAGCCAGCCGCTCGTAAGCCTGCTGTGTTTGCCCGCGGTTCAACGAGATCTCGGCGCTCAACAGGTCCTCTAACGTGCCGACTGCCATCGGCGTCGAGGTGGGTGTCGATACCGTTTCAGCGGGAGGCGAGTCGGGTGTCATGACCTGCGCGCAGCCGGTCAGTAGGATCAAAGCGGGGAGCCATTTCATCCCGTCACTATGCCAGTCACTGCCATCTCGCTCCAGCAGTGTTAGAATCCCAGCACACATATTTACATTTCCTGAGGTGCGCACGGGTGACCCTGCTTGCGATCGGACTGAATCACGACACGGCGCCGGTAGCGCTGCGCGAGCGTCTGGCCGTTTCAGAGGCCGAGTTGGCGACCGAATTGGAGCGCATCAAGGCCGCCACCGGGGCCGATGAATCGCTGATTCTTAGCACCTGTAATCGCACGGAAGTGGTCCTAAGCGGTCCCGCCAGTCAGACGGCCATGCTGGATTGGATTGCCCGGCGCGCCGATCTGGACCCGGCCCGGGTGGCGCAGCACGTATACACCTATACCGACCAGGCCGCTGCCCGACACTTGATGCGGGTCGCAGCGGGGCTCGACAGCTTGGTGCTGGGCGAGCCGCAGATCTTTGGGCAACTGAAAACCGCGTTGGCCTCGGCAAAATCCGCTGGTGCTGCGGGCCCGGCACTGCACCAGGCGTTTCAATCGGTGTTTGGCGCCGCCAAGCGGGTTCGCACCCAAACGGACATCGGCAAGGAGCCCGTCAGCGTGGCCTTTGCGGCGGTTCGCCTGGCCGAGCAGGTGTTCGATCCGATCAGTGATTGCCATGCCGTCCTGCTGGGGGCCGGCGAGACCTGCGCCTTGGTCGGACGTCACCTAAAACAACGCAACGTCAAATCCATCACGGTGGTCAATCGCGGCCTGTCCAAGGCTCAGGCCTTGGCCGCGGAACTCGATGGAGAGGGCATGACGCTGAACCAAATGCCCCAGGCCCTAGAGCGCGCTGACATCCTGATCTGTTCAACCGCCGCTCCCTTGCCGCTGGTCGGCAAAGGCATGGTCGAGCGAGCCTTGAAAAAGCGTCGCCGGCCGATTTTGATTGTTGACGTGGCTGTTCCTAGGGACGTCGAGCCCGAGGTCGACGAGCTAGCGGATGCCTATCTGTACAGCGTTGACGATTTGCGTGCGGTCATCGATAAGGGCAAGGCCCTGCGCATCAAAGCAGGCGAACGGGCCGAGTTGATCATTGATGCGGAATTGGAAAACTATCAACGTGACGTGGCTGTTCGCGCGGTCGGCGACCACGTCAGTGCGCTGCGGGCTCGGGGTCAGGCTCAGGCCGAGCAAGCATTAACCAAAGCCCTGTCACGGCTACGCAAAGGTGAGGCCAGCGAAGTGGTACTGGCGCGCCTGGCCCATGAACTCTCTCAAAAATTATTGCACGAGCCCTCCAAAGGCTTGCGCCAAGTCGCCACCCAGCCCGATCAATTGTCGGTCGCGTTGCAGGTGTTGGGCTTGGATAAGGACCCTTCTTGAATCCCGGAATAGAACGCCGTTTAGAACAATTGCTGGATCGATTCGAAGAGGTGCAGGCATTGATGTCGGATCCCGATGTGATCGGCGATCAGCAAACCTTTGCCAATTTGGGTCGGGAATATAGTGATCTGGAGTCGCCGGCCAAGCTGTACCAATCTTGGCGCGCGGCCTTGGACGATCTGGAGCAGGCCAAGGCCTGGTTGGACGACAGCGATGCCGATCTGCGGGCGATGGCCAAGGAAGAGCTGCCCGAGCTGCAAACCCAAGTGGCTGAACTTGAAGAGTCGCTAACCCGGGCCCTGTTGCCCAAAGACCCTGACGATGACAAGGACGTGTACCTTGAAGTGCGCGCCGGAACCGGCGGTGATGAGGCCGCTTTGTTTGCCGGCGACCTGTTTCGTATGTACACCCGATACGCCGAGAATCAGCGTTGGAAAACCCAGGTCATGAGCGCATCTGCCGGCGAAATGGGCGGCTATCGTGAAATCGTCATGCGTATTTCAGGCCAGGATGTGTACAGCCGGTTTAAATTCGAATCGGGCGCCCATCGGGTCCAACGAGTCCCGGCCACCGAAAGCCAGGGCCGCATCCACACCTCGGCTTGTACCGT
>CALKMT010000051.1 GCA_938091715.1 uncultured Litorivicinus sp. | reverse complement strand
AAGAGCTGGCCCAGATCGATCAGGTGTTGCCCCAGATTGTCGAGGCGCTTAAGCCGGGGGGTCTGATGGCGGTGATCAGTTTTCACAGTCTGGAAGACCGTCGCATCAAACGTTTTATTCGCGACCAGGCCAATCCCCCTGGGGATCCGTTGGGCCTGTTGCCTCAGCCGGCGCCTGTCCTTAAGCCGATCGGCAAGGCGATCAAGCCGAGTGCCGCGGAAGTGAAAGCCAATCCCCGTTCACGCTCTTCGGTGCTGCGAGTGGCCTGCAAGGTGGCGGCATGATGCGCTGGGTTCGCGGATTGTTGGCCCAGGCTTGGTCGGTGCTGCTGGATCCCAAGACGATAGGGGTGATGTTGCTGGTCGGCGTCGTGCTGGTCAGTGCCGTGGCCGTTAATTACACGACCTATCAGACGCGGGTTTTGTATCAAACTCAGCAAACCCAATTCGCCGATTTGCAAACCCTGCAAAACGAGCGCTCCCAGTTGTCCTTAGAGGTCGGTGCCTTGGCCTCGCACGCGCGCTTGGAAAGCTGGGCTAAAAGCGCTGGGTTTGAGGTGATCTCGGAACACGAGGTCTTGCCATGAGCCTGCAGGTTACCGCCCCGTGGCGTTTGTGGTTGGCCTATGCCAGCTTGTCGGCGCTGGCCATCATTATTATTGGCCGATTGTATGTGTTGCAGGTTCAGCAACAAGAGTCCCTGCGCGGCTGGGGGCAGCAAATCAGCGTGCGCTCCGAAGCGGTGCCAGCATTTCGCGGCAACATTCTGGATCGTAATGGTCGGGTCTTGGCCATGAGCACCCCAGGTATGTCGCTGGCCTTGGATCCCGCCAAAGCGCCGCCGCCGGAGCAGTGGGTCGCGGCAGTCGCAGAACGCGTGGGGATTGATTCTGATCGCCTGGCGGCTCGTTTTGAGGCGGCAAAAAACCGGCGCTTTATGTACATCCGCCGCAACATGACGCCGGCCCAGGCCAGTCATGTCATGGATTTAGAGGTGCCCGGCATGATTGCCCAGGCCGAATCCCGCAGGTTTTATCCCGCCGGCGAGGCGGCAGGCCATATTGTTGGGTTTACCGACGTCGATGGGCGTGGCCGTGAGGGGCTCGAGTTCGCGTTTAACCAGCACATGGTTCCGACACAGGGTGAACGAAAGGTGCTGATTGACCGGGCTCGCAGTGCGATTCGTTATTTGCCCGGCGGCAGCGCAGAAAAATTCGGCAACGATCTGCACCTGACGCTGGACATGGACCTGCAATACGCAGCTTTTCGAGCGTTAAAGCGAGCTGCACTCAGAACTCGTGCCGAGGCCGGCAGTGCGGTGGTGGTGGATGCCAGCAGTGGCGAGATTCTGGCCGCAGCGTCCTATCCCGCGTTTAACCCCAACGACACCACAACACGAGCCCCGGACCGCACGCGTCCTCGCTTTGTTGGCGATCTATTCGAGCCGGGCTCGACCATCAAGCCGTTTGCCGTGGCGTTGGCCTTGCAAGAGGGCGTGACGACGCCGGACGAAGTGCTGGATACCCCCAAGTTTTTTAAGGTCGACAAGCACCGGGTCAGCGACACACGAAATTATGGTCAGTTGAACCCCGCGGGCATCATTCAAAAATCTTCCAATGTGGGCACGGCAAAGCTGACATTGCGTTTGGATCCCATGGCGTTGCCGACCTTGTTGCGTCGTGCCGGTTTTGGCGAGGACACCGGGCTTGCCTTGCCGGCTGAGTCCATGGGTGGCATTCCCAGCAAGGTGCGTTGGAGCGATCTAGAGCGAGCCAGCCTCGGATATGGGTACGGCATTTCCAGTAACGCAGTGCAGTTAGCGCAGGCCTATACGGTGTTTGCCAACCGAGGGATGATGCAGCCGATCAGCCTGGTCAAGGGCATGCCGACGCTGTCCCCAGTGCAAATTTTAGAACCGGATATCGCCCAGGACATGCTGGGGATGATGCGCGCCGTCACCGCGCCTGGGGGCACGGCACTAAAGGCCAAAATTCCTGGATACAGTTCGGCCGGCAAGACCGGGACGACCATTAAATCAGGCTCAAGCGGAGGCTACAGCGAGCGACGCTACGTGGGCACCTTTGCGGGATTGTTCCCGGCCACGAATCCGGAATTGATCGTCGTGGTGGCGATCGACGATCCCAAGGGTAATGACTACTACGGCGGTAACACCGCGGGCCCCGCGTTTGCCGAGATTACCCGGGAGGCGGCTCGAATTTTGAACATCGCGCCTGACGAGCCGGAAACACTGATGGCCGAGGTTGCGCAATGAGGTTGTCGACGCTGCTGGGCCAGGCGCTTGATCAGGATGCCGAATTTAACGGGCTCAGCCTGGACAGTCGGTTCATCCACCCCGGCGAAGTGTTTGTGGCCTTGTCTGGCAATGCCTCCAAGGGTCAGGATTTCATTCCCATGGCGCTCGAGCGCGGAGCGGTCGCGATACTGACGGACGCCCCAGTCGCTGGGGCGTTCTCGGTTCCGGTGGTGCAGATCGAGAGTCTGCGTTACCGCGTGTCGGAATTGGCGGCTCGTTTCTATGCTGACCCCAGTCAAGATCTGGTGGTGGTTGGCGTAACAGGCACCAATGGCAAGTCCTCGGTCTGTGATTTGCTGCAAC
>CALKMT010000050.1 GCA_938091715.1 uncultured Litorivicinus sp. | reverse complement strand
TCTTTTTTCAGGTTGCGGGTAATGACCAAGGTTTCCGAATGCGGGATCTGCTCCAGCAGCTTTAAGCCCTGAAAGATTTCGTCGACGTACTCGGGCGATTTAGCGGAAAACAGAACGATGTGATGCAGCATTGGGACCTCATATTTTGGCGGCATAAATATGCTCGAAACCCGCCCGGTTGTCGACTGCGAACCGGCCCTCAGTTTCCGATGCTTAGGACCTCGGCACGGGTGCTAAAAATTTTTGCTGTGCTAGTTTTAAGAGTAATGAAGAACCTAGGCCTGCTCTTCTGTCTGACCGCACTACTATCGAGTGCGTCCTTCGCCGATTCCACGGTGGGGATTCAATCGCCTGAATCTTTTGCCCAGGATCAAAGCACCCAGGGCCAAGCCATGATCGCCGATTCCCCCGTTGGGCCCCTGGGCCTTCGGTTTTCCGGCGGGCTGGTCATCGATGGCGAGGACACCCAGCAGCAATTTGGCAAGAACGACCTGGAGCAAGCCGCAGCCTATGTGGGCATTGGCGTGCAACAGCAGTTGGGCAATCTGGATCTGTCTGCGGATTTGGGCTGGATGGAGCGTCAGGGTGACCGCTGTGCGGCGCCTGACTGCCAGGATGCCCGGGACTTAAAACCAGGCTCGGCATTGAACTCCGAGCCCGTGGTTAACCTGCAACTGCGCTTTCGTTTCTAGCCTTTTTTCTGGGCCTTGGCCCAACCGTCTTTCAAGGTGACCGCGCGGTTAAACACCGGCTCGGATGCGCTTGAATCTTCATCCTTCCGAAAGAACCCAATCCGCTCGAACTGAACAATCTCACCCACTTCAACCGCGGCCAACGCAGGTTCGACCAGCCCCTGTTTGAGTACCAAGGACTCGGGGTTCAGCTCGTTAATCAGATCATCGCCCACCGGATTCGGGTCACTAAACAGCCGGTCATACAGGCGCATCTCGGCCGGTACCGACTGGCTGGGCACCCATTGGATGGTGCCCTTGACCTTGCGGCCTGACTCGTCCTGACCGCTGCGGGTCGCAGGATCGTAGGTGCACAGGATCTCGGCGATGTTGCCTTGCTCGTCTTTGATCAGCGATTCGAAATCCACAATAAATGCGTACTTCAGCCGAACGCTGCCGCCGGGTTTCAGGCGGAAATATTTTGGCGGCGGCACCTCTTCAAAGTCGGCCCGGTCGATATACACCGTGCCGTCAAACTCCAAGGGGCGAGTACCCAGCTCGGGCACCCGTTGGTGCCAGGCCGCGTCCAGCGCCAGCACTTCGCCCTGGGGCCAGTTAGTGATCGTCAGCTTGATCGGGTCCTGGACCGCAAATCCGCGGCGCGCGGTATTTTCTAAATCGCTACGCAGGCAGGTCTCGAGCAAGGACATCTCGATGGTGTTGGCTTTTTTCGTGACCCCAATGCGCGAACAAAAATCGCGAATCGAAGCCGGGGTAAATCCACGGCGGCGCATGCCACTGATCGTCGGCATGCGGGGGTCGTCCCACCCCTGGACATGGCCTTCTGTCACCAAGGCCAGCAACTTACGTTTGCTGGTCAGGCAATGCTCCAATTGCAGGCGACTGAATTCGATTTGTCGCGGCTGCCCAGGCACCGGCAGGTTGTCGATAAACCACTCGTACAAAGGCCGGTGATCCTCAAACTCCAGGGTGCACAGGCTGTGCGTGATCTGTTCGATCGCATCCGACTGCCCATGCGCAAAGTCATAGGTCGGATAAATATTCCAGGCGTCACCGGTGCGCGGGTGATGCGCGCGGCGAATTCGATACAGCGCCGGGTCGCGCATATTGATATTCGGGTGCGCCATGTCGATCTTGGCCCGCAGGATGTACTGGCCCTCGGCAAAGTCCCCAGCCCGCATGCCGGCAAACAAATCCAGCGACTCTTGAGCCGGGCGGTCTCGGAACGGACTGTTCTGACCCGGCTGCTTTAGCGTACCGCGATAGGCCCGCATCTGTTCCGCATCCAGCTCGTCCACATAGGCCAGATCACGCTGAATCAGGTCCTGAGCCCAGGCATACAGCTGCTCAAAATAGTCACTGGCATAGCACTCTTTGGCCCACTCAAATCCCAGCCAGGCCACGTCACGGCGAATCGCGTCGATGTATTCCTGATCTTCTTTTTCTGGATTCGTGTCGTCAAAACGCAGATTCGTTTGGCCGCCAAATTCTTGGGCAATGCCAAAATTCAAACAGATCGACTTGGCGTGCCCGACGTGCAGATACCCATTGGGCTCCGGCGGAAAACGGGTGACGATGCTATCGTGGTTACCGCTATCCAAGTCGGCCTGGATGGCGTCGGCTATAAAATGTTGAGGTTTGTCGCTCATGAGGGTCGTATCAAAAATAAAGCGCGAGTGTAACGGATTATGAAACCAGTTGGGCTATTGGGCGGGACCTCTTGGGTCAGTACCGCGCACTACTACGAAAAACTTAACCAGGCCTATCAGGCACGGATGGGCGGGCTTCACAGCGCGCCAATTATTATCCATTCGGTTGACTTTGCGCCGCTGGCTCAAGCCCAAGCCGAGGGTAACTGGACCCAGATCGAGCAAACACTGGCCAGCCATGCCCAGGGGCTTGAGCGCGCTGGAGTGGGCGGGATTGCCATTGGCGCCAACACCATGCACCGGTGTTTCGATGGAATTCAGGCCGCCGTTGAGGTGCCGGTGTTGCACATTGCTGACGGCATCGCCCAGGCCATCGGGGATACGCCAACCTTATTACTGGGCACGGCTTACACCATGCAGCAATCCTTTCTGACTGACCCGCTGGCGCGGTTAGGCTGTGATATCCGCCTACCCAACCCCGAACAACAGGCCGAAATTCACCGAATAATTTACCAAGAGCTGTGCCAGGACCAGGTCATCCCCGCCAGTCAGGCCTATTTTCGTGACCTGGCCGAGGCATTTGATGGCACTATTCTGTTGGCCTGCACCGAACTCGGCTTGGTTCTGGATCAACAAACCTCACCTAAGGTTGTCGATTCCCTGGATTGTCATGTAAAAATGATGCTGGAAAGCACAACCATATAACCTTTAGAAATAACTAAATGAGGCAAACGATGAAAAAATTGATCGCACTATCGATTATCGCCCTGTCACCCATGATGGCGAGCGCTGCGGGCGACGCAGCCGCCGGCCAAGGTAAGTCACTGGTGTGCGCCAGCTGCCACGGTCAAGACGGCAAGTCGATGATTCCTACCTACCCCAATCTGGCCGGCCAGAACGCGGCTTACCTAGAGGGCGCATTGCAGGCCTATCGTTCGCAGGAGCGCACCGGTTATCAAGCGGCGCTGATGTACGGCATGGCTGCCAACCTGTCCGACCAGGACATCGCCGACCTGGCTGCGTACTACAGCAGCAAGTAAACCCAAAAAGCATGCAAGCGAGCCGCTAGGCTCGCTCGCTGTCCGAACTCCCCAGAATCTGGGCCCATTCAATCCGAAAGTTCAAATACGCTGTTTCACGGCCATAGGCCTGTGCCTTGGCATGCTCTGGATGGCGACCCCACTGCTTTATCGATGACAAATCGTCCCAGTAACTCAAGGTGACGCCAAAACCCTCGGCGTTGCGAAACGAGTGCGCCCGCACAAAGCCCGGCTGAGATTCGACCAAGGCTTCCATCGCGTGGGCCCACTCGGCGTATTCCTCGGCTGCCTGATTCAGTTGACTGTAAAAGATGACGACGTGGGTCACTTGCATTCTCCGGCCTAGACTCGACTAACCACTCATGGACACTAAAGCACGCCTGCGCGGCGTTAAAGGCCTGATGTCACGACTGCTCGGACGCACCCAGCACACCACGCTGACCGGGCAGGCTGCCGAGCGCGCGGCCCATGCCCGCTCGAGCCGACCCAAATCCATGACGCCCCACGATCATCAAGACTATGACGCCTGGCAGAAAGAGTTGGAGCGATTGGAGCGCGAAGGCCCCGGGAAACGATCCGATGATTGAATTGTGACCCAGGTGCCACCACACTCCTGCCCATGAATTTAGATGAACGACAGCAAGCCATCATTGACGAGTTTTCCATGGTCGGTGACTGGATGGAGCGCTACCAGTACCTGGTACAACTGGGGCGCATGATGGATCCCCTGCCCGAGGCGGACAAAACCGACGTCAATTTGATTCGCGGATGTCAGTCCCAGGTCTGGGTGGCCGTGGACGATAGCGGCGATGACCTAAAGTTTCGCGGCGGATCCGATGCCGCCATCGTGAACGGTTTGGTGGCGCTCACCCTGCGGGTCTACTCCGATGCCCCGGCGGCCGAGATCGCCGCCACCGAGCCTCGCTTTGTCGAGGGCATCGGACTGGCGGAGCACCTGAGTCCGACCCGCTCGAATGGATTGCATTCACTGCTGCAACGCATTCGAGCCGAGGCCGCCAGCCGTCTCTAACCAATTGAGAATCATTCTCAAAGCCAGTGATAGCAAGGCTTTGAGATAAAAAGCCGTTGAAATAGGACCCCTGCGGTCCTATTATTCAGACATGATCAGATTGAGCAAATTAACGGACTATGCGTCAGTGGTATTGACCGCCTTGGCGCAGGATCCAGGCAATCTGCAAAGCACCCAGGCCTTAAGCGATGCCACCCGCATCCCTAGGCCGACCGTGACCAAGGTCTTGAAGTCGCTAACCCGAGCGGGGCTGACGCGATCGATTCAAGGACCCAAGGGCGGTTATCAATTGGCACGAAATGCTCGGCAGATCGATCTAGCCGACATCATTTCAGCCATCGAGGGGCCCAGTGGCGTGACGGAATGCGCCACGGATCATGACGAGTGCGAGTTAACCGAGCACTGTCACGTGATGGACCACTGGCGCACCGTTAGCGTGCAAATAAACCAACTGTTGCGCAGCGTGACCCTAGCCGAGCTAGCCACGCCGAAACTAAAGCGCATACCGACACTGCAGGTACAGGACTGATGAGTTCAACCGACACCAAAGTAGACGACCTAGTCGATCGCGATTATGCCGCGGGATTCGTCACCGACATCGAATCGGATACCTTTCCACCGGGTTTGGACGAATCCGTGGTGCGCGCCATCAGTGCCAAAAAAGGCGAGCCCGAGTGGATGACCCAGTGGCGCCTGGCGGCCTTTGAGCGCTGGAAGACCATGACGCCTCCGGATTGGGCACATCTGAACATTCCCCCGATCGACTACCAAACGATCAGTTACTACAGCGCGCCGAAAAACCCTGATGACGCGCCTAAATCGCTGGACGAAGTCGACCCAAAATTGCTGGAAACCTACGACAAGCTAGGCATCCCTTTGCTAGAGCAGCAAATGCTGGCCGGGGTGGCCGTGGATGCAGTATTTGACAGCGTCTCGGTGGTCACCACCTTCAAGGACAAGCTAAAAGACGCCGGGGTGATTTTTTGTCCCCTGTCCGAGGCGGTGCATAGCCATCCAGAGTTGGTCAAAAACTATCTGGGATCCGTGGTGCCGGTCGAGGACAACTACTTCGCCTGCCTGAACAGCGCGGTGTTCAGTGATGGCTCGTTTGTGTACGTGCCCAAAGGCGTTCGCTGCCCCATGGAGCTGTCGACTTATTTCCGCATCAACGAGCAAAATACCGGTCAATTCGAGCGCACCCTGATCATCTGCGAAGACCAAGCCCACGTCAGTTACCTAGAGGGCTGTACCGCACCGATGCGGGACGAGAACCAATTGCACGCCGCGGTGGTCGAGCTGGTCGCCCTTGAAGACGCCGAGATCAAGTACTCGACCGTGCAAAACTGGTACCCCGGTGACGAGCAGGGCAAGGGTGGCATTTACAACTTCGTCACCAAGCGAGCGGAATGCCGCGGCGCCCGCTCGAAGGTCAGCTGGACCCAACTGGAAACCGGATCTGCCGTGACCTGGAAATACCCCAGCTGCGTGCTAATCGGCGATGACAGCGTCGGCGAGTTTTATTCCGTTGCGGTCAGCAGCAAAAAACAGCAGGCCGATACCGGCACCAAAATGGTCCACGTCGGCAAGAACACCCGCTCGACCATCATTTCCAAGGGCATCAGCGCGCAACAGGGCCAAAACGCCTATCGGGGGCTGGTCCGGATGGGGCCGAATGCCGAAAACGGCCGCAACTTCACCCAGTGCGACAGCTTGCTGATTGGCGATCAATGCGGGGCGCACACCTTCCCGTACATCGAAGCGAAAAACCCCAGCGCCCGGGTTGAACACGAGGCCACCACCTCAAAGGTCAGCGACGACCAGTTGTTTTACCTGCGCCAGCGAGGCATCAGCGAAGAAGATGCCCTGAACATGATCGTGAACGGCTTTTGTAAAGACGTTTTCCAAAAGTTACCCATGGAATTTGCCGTTGAAGCGGAAGCGCTCTTGGGCATCACCCTTGAAGGCGCCGTCGGTTAAGGAACCCACATGCTAGAAATTAAAAACCTCCACGCCCGTGTCGGCGACAAGCCCATCCTGAAAGGCATTAACCTGTCGGTCGGCGAGGGCGAGATTCACGCCATCATGGGCCCCAACGGCTCGGGCAAATCTACTCTGTCCAGCGTCTTGGCCGGCCACACAGATTACGAAGTGACCGACGGCGAGGTCATCTATCAGGGTGAAAACTTGCTGGAAATGGAGCCCGAAGAGCGCGCCCGAGCGGGTATCTTTTTGTCGTTCCAATACCCGGTTGAAGTGCCCGGCGTTAAAAACATCTATTTATTGAAAAGCGCCCTGAACGCCAAGCGCGCGCATCAGGGACTGGACGAGATCAACCCCGTCGAGTTCCTAAAGCTGGTGCGTGAAAAGCTCGCGCTGATGAAAATGGACGAGGCGTTCTTACACCGTAATATTAATGAAGGCTTCTCGGGCGGTGAGAAAAAGCGCAACGAAATCCTGCAGATGCAGCTACTTGAACCTACCCTGGGGCTATTGGACGAAACCGACTCGGGCTTGGACGTGGATGCGCTGCGCATTGTTGGTGAGGGCATCAACCACCTGCGCGCCGAGAACCGCTCGTTTGTCATGGTGACGCACTACCAGCGCTTGCTGGATCACGTAAAACCCGATTACGTCCACGTCCTGGCTGGCGGCCAAATCCGTGCCAGCGGCGACTTCACTCTGGCTCAGCGTCTGGAAAAGGAAGGCTACGAAGGCCTGTTGGCCGAAGCATGAGCGCACTGGAAAGCCTAATTAGCCACAGCGGATCCAGTGCCGAGCAACAGTCGGCACGGGCCGTGTTAGCGCGCATGGGGCTGCCGAACCGGCGCCTGGAAGACTGGAAATATCTGTCGCTCAAGCACCTAGAAAACGAGGCTTTAACCGCCCCGGTGGCAGATTTTGACGGCCATGCCAGCGAGTACGACATCCCCGGTTTCAACGCCGCCCGCCTGGTCTGGGTCAACGGCATTTTTTGTGCCCCCTTGTCCGACCAAGTCACGGGACTTACCTGGTCAAACCAGGCTCAGGATCTGGACTGGGTATCCCCAGAATTAGACGGGTTGGCTGCCGCCAACCGAGCCGGCGCTGAATTGATGGAAATTCAGGTGTCCCCCGAGCTGGTCATGCCGGTGCACTGTTTGTTCTTGTCGATTGGCGAACAGCAGGCCGCTCAGCCGCGCCTGCAATGGCGAGTCAGCGCCAATGCCCAGCTAGAAGTGCTAGAGCAACATGCCGGACCGGGCGCCAATTTGGTCAACATGGTTAGCCAATTTGACCTGGCCGCGGATGCCAAGGTGACTCGCTACAAGCTGTTGAATACGACACAGGCCACGCACACTGCCCATACTCATGCCCGGGTGGCCAAAAATGCCGATTTTCAAAATCACGTCATTGACCTGGGCGGCCGGTTTCACCGCGACCAGATCAAAGTCGAATTAAGCGAAGCCCGCGCCACCACTCGCCTGAACGGCCTGTACATGGTGGACGGACGATACCAGTCCGACAGCCACACCCGGATCGAGCACCTGGTGCCCCAATGCACCAGTGCGCAGCACTACCGTGGCATCGCCAACGGCCGAGGCAAGGCGGTGTTCAACGGAATTGTCTACATCGGCAAGAACGCCAGCCAAAGTGCCACCGAACAGAAAAACGCCAACCTGTTGTTATCAAACAAGGCTGAGATCAATCCCAAGCCCGAGCTGCAGATTCACAACGATGATGTCGTCGCAAGCCATGGCTCAACCGTTGGTAACTTGGATGACGATCAGCTGTTTTACCTGCGCCAACGGGGTATCGGCGAGGACGAAGGCCGCGCTCTGCTGACTTTTGCGTTTGCCGAACAAATTGCCCAGGCCCTGCCCTGCGCGCCCTTGGCCGAGTACCTAGAGCAACGCATCGCCAAGAACCTGCCCATGGATGTGCTATGAGCTTTGACGTTCAGGCCCTGCGAGCCGAGTTCCCGATTCTGAGCGATCAGGTCCATGGCAAGCCTCTGGTTTACCTGGACACCGGCGCCAGCAGTCAAAAGCCTGAATGCGTGATTGAGGCGATGAGCCAGTACTATCGTCACCAACACGCCAATGTGCATCGTGGCATCCATCAGCTATCCCAGACCGCAACGGATGCGTACGAGGCGACCCGTGACAAGGTCGCCCAATGGATCGGCGCGAACCGTCGCGAGGAAGTGATCTTTACTCGGGGCACCACGGAATCCATCAACCTGATTGCGCAAACCTGGGGCCGCACACAGGTGCGTGCCGGGGATCGGTTACTGGTCTCGGAGCTAGAACATCACGCCAACCTGGTGCCCTGGCAAATGCTGGCGCAGTCCACCGGCGCCGAGCTGGTCAAGATACCTCTGTTGCCCGACGGCACCCTGGATCTGAACGTCTACGAGGCCGAGCTGGCCCGGGGCGCCAAGCTGTTGGCCATCACCGAAGTTTCCAACGCCCTGGGCACTATTTTGCCCCTGGCTGACATGATCCCCAAGGCCAAAGCGGCCGGCGCGGTGGTGGTGGTTGACGGTGCGCAAGCCGTGCCCCATCACCGAGTTAACCTGGCCGAGATGGGCGCTGACTTTTACGTGTTCAGCGGCCACAAAATGTACGGCCCGACCGGCATCGGTGTGCTGTGGGGGCGCTTTGATCTACTGGACTCCTTGCCTCCTTGGCAGGGCGGCGGCGACATGATCGAGCACGTGACCTTTGAGGCCAGCACCTACAATACCCTGCCCTATCGACTCGAGGCTGGCACGCCTGCGATTGCCGAGGGCATCGGCCTGGGCGCGGCTTTGGATTGGTTGAATTCGATCGATTTCGACGCCGCAGTGGCGCACGAGCACGAGGTGTTCGATTACGCGCGCCAACAGCTTAAGCAAATTCCTGGCTTGCGCCTGATTGGTGAAGCAGACGAGGCCGCCGGCGCGATTAGTTTTGCCATCGAAGGCATGGCCGCCAGTGATCTGGGCACTCTGCTGGACCACCAGGGCATTGCGGTCCGCACCGGGCACCACTGTGCCATGCCGGCCCTGCAGGCCATGGGTGTGAATGGCACCACCCGGGCCAGCTTTGGCCTGTATAACTCACGTGATGACGTGGACGCGCTGATTCGCGGCCTGAATGTGGCACGGGATATTTTGGCGTGACGCCGCTGGCTCAACTGAATACTGGGGATTCCTTGACCGCCCGCTGCGCGGTCACCGTCAATCGAGTGCCCGCTGGAACCGCCACAGAATTGCCGGCCGACGCCCAGGTCGAGGTCACCCAAGCACTCGGCGAAAGCCTGACCGTCAAATGGCAGGGCAATCTGTATCGAGTCGCACCCTCAGGCATGGCCGCGTTGGATGTCCAGGCCCCGAAAACCACCAGTCTGGCCAGCACCGCAGACCTGGGTGACGACGAAATTCTGGATCAAGTCGACACTCAACTGCGTACTTGCTATGACCCGGAAATCCCGGTCGACATCGTTGAGCTGGGCCTGATCTATGAAAAACGCCTGTCGCGCCTGTTGGATGGCCGTCATCACCTGCGAGTGGTGATGACCCTGACCGCCCCCGGTTGCGGGATGGGCCCGGTGATTGTCGAGGACATTAAACAAAAACTGTCCTCCTTGCCGGTCGACGTAGTCGACGTCGAGCTGACCTTTGATCCGCCTTGGGACCGCTCACGCATGTCCGAAGCCGCCCTATTAGCAACCGGAATGTTCTAGGAAAACACTATGTGGCACGCCCTGATTTCAGCCAACGACATCGCGGATGGCTCGTACCAAAAAGTTCACTTTGATGACATCGACCTACTGGTGTTTAACCTGGATGGCGAGTTCCACGCCCTCGAGGATCGCTGTACCCACGACGACGCCGAGCTCGACGGCGGCGACATACAAGACGGCTGCATCAAGTGTCCCCGACACGGCGCGTGCTTTGATATCCGCACCGGCGACGCCAGGAGTGCGCCGGCCTACGAGGCTACGGATTATTTCCCCTGTCAGGTCAATGCCGAGGGCATGGTCGAGGTCGATCTAGACTGATCGCACCTAGGGTGCGATTTGTGGCGCAAAATG
>CALKMT010000049.1 GCA_938091715.1 uncultured Litorivicinus sp. | reverse complement strand
GGCAATTCGGGCAGTGCCGTTTTGGATCGCCAGGCTGGCATTGGACAGGTTGTACAAAAAGCTGGCACAGGCCCCTTGGACCGCGCCGGTGCTGCCCAGGGTGCCCAGAATATAGGCGTTAACAAAGTCCGCTGGCATCTGGGGATAGCCCAGGGGCAGTTGTTTTGAGCTGACTCGCTTGCCATTTAATGCGGCTTGCAACATCCCGCCAAAGCCCATGCCGTCTAACTGGCCAATGCTGTTACCGGCGAATACGGCGATCTTATCGGGGGCAATTTGACCCTTTAACTCGCTCCAGTTCAAACCACTGGCGGCCAACATATCGCTGGCGGCAAAGACGGTCAGTTGCAGGGCCCGGGGATGGGCGCGGCTTTTGTACAGGTCCCCCGGGCGGAAGCCGGTGGGCAGCATTCCAGCACTTTTGATGGGGCTGTTACGGGCATCGTCCAGCCAGACGTCATCGGCGCGACGGCGCGCGGACAGGGCAGAGTGGTCGTACCAATCGGTATGAATTTCCCGAACCAGACTATTGCGCAGGGCGTCCTCACCGGACAGGCCAGTCAGCGCAGACAGCTGGGCTGTCACCCGGGCTTGATCGGAGCTGTTCAGACTGTCAAAGACCATGCGGTCCAGGTCGTGATGGTATGTGCTGCGTCCTGCTGCGTTGATGCCGCCGGCGGAAACAATAACCGGAAGGTGGGCCACCCGATGCTCCTTTTGCAATATTCGCGGTAGAATACCGATTCGTCCTAATAAAGACCAAATAAATGACCGGATTTACTCACACCAACAGCGCCGGTGAAGCGCACATGGTGAACGTCTCGAAAAAAACACCCACCCAACGTGTTGCGGTGGCCGAGGGCTACGTTTATGCCAGTGATGCTGTCTTGGAGGGCATTCGCGAGCAAAGCCTGAGCAAAGGCGATGTGTTGGCGGTGGCCCGGGTGGCTGGGATCATGGGGGCGAAAAAGACCCCGGAACTGATTCCGTTGTGTCATGGTTTGCCACTGGAGCAATGCTCGGTCGAACTGACCGTCGAGGCCGACCGGGTGCGAGTCGAGGCACGTTGCGAGTTGCACGCCAAAACCGGCATTGAAATGGAAGCGCTGACCGCCGTATCCGTGGCCTGTCTGACTCTGTATGACATGTGCAAGGCGATCGATAAGTCGATGCGAATCGAAGGCGTTCGGTTGCTGTCCAAAACCGGCGGAAAAAGTGGGGCCTATCATGCCGACCGTTAAGGTGAAATTTTTGGCCAGTTTTCGCGAGTTGGCTGGCACGGACGAAGTCGAGGTCCAGGCGAGCACGCCCGCCGAGGCCCTGACCGTACTAGGGTTGTTGGATCCGATTGTCGAAATGACCCCACTGGTTGCGGTCAATCAGAGCATTATGGCGCTGGATACTGCGCTGAACGACGGCGACGAGGTGGCACTGATGCCACCCATGACAGGGGGCTAAATGGTTCGTGTGCAAACCGCGCTGTTTGAACCCGGCGCACTGCAAGCTGAACTGACCACCGGCGGTGCCGCGGGCGCCGTGGTGACCTTTACTGGTCACGTGCGTGAATCCGAGGGCCTACATCTAGAGCACTACCCTGGCATGACTGAACAGGTGCTGGCGGATCTGCGGGCGCAGGCGATCGAGCGGTTTTCCCTAATCGACGCGGGGATCGTGCATCGGGTGGGGATGCTGCACACCGACGAGGTCATTGTCTGGGTCGGCACCTGCTCGCCGCACCGTCAAGATGCCTTTGACGGGGCCTGTTTTCTGATGGATTACCTGAAATCCCAGGTGCCGCTATGGAAAAAGGAGGGCGGGGCCTGGCTCGAGCCCGGACAACACGAACTGGACAAGCTGGAGCGCTGGCATGACTGAAGCCCTAAAGTGTGCGGTATTGACGGTCTCGGATACCCGCAGCCTGGACGAGGACAAAAGCGGCCATTATTTGAGCGGCGCGTTGACCGATATGGGCCATCAGGTAATCGCGCATACCATTTTGCGCGACGAGCCCTATGACATCCGGGCCCAGGTCTGTCGTTGGGTGGCGGATGCCGAGCCCCATGCGGTCTTGATCACCGGGGGCACTGGGTTCAGTGGTCGCGACAGTACTGTCGAGGCCATCGAGCCGATCCTGGACACCACAATCCTGGGCTTTGGCGAGTTGTTCCGCCAGCTAAGTTATCAGGACATTGGCAGTTCCACCGTGCAAAGCCGGGCCATGGCGGGCCTGTCCAACAACACCTTTATCGCCGTTTTGCCGGGCTCGACCGGGGCCTGTCGTTTGGCCTTTGAAAAGATCCTGCGCGAGCAGTTGGATTCAACTCACAAGCCCTGCAACTTTGTGAATTTGCTGATGCGTGGCGATGCTCGACGTAGTTGAGGCACGTGCCAAGCTGCTTGAGCAGCTGATTCCCGTTTCTATCCAGACCCAAACCCTGCCCTTGGCACAGGCCGCGGGCCGTTTGGCCGCCGAAACCCTGAACGCACTGCAGCCCAGTCCGCCGTTTCGCCGGTCGGTCATGGATGGCTATGCCTGTCGCGCCCAAGACCTGCCAGGCCCGTTGCCGATCGCCTTTGAAGCCGCCGCCGGCTCGCAACCGGGCACGCTATCACCGGGCACCTGTGCGCGGATCTTTACCGGCGCCCCGGTGCCCGAGGGTGCCGATCGCGTGGTGCCCCAGGAAAACAAGTTGGGCGATCTGGACGGCGTGATCCTGGAGCCCAGCTCGCAACCCTGGATTCGCCCGATGGGTGACGATCTGCAGGTCGGCCAAACCCTGGTTCAGCGTGGCCAACGCCTAGGGCCGGCCGAGCTCGGAGCCCTGGCCAGCGGAGGCTATGACCAGGTGGCGGTGCAAATGCCACTGCGCGTGACCCTGCTGACCACCGGCAACGAAGTGCAAGCGCCGGGCAGCCAGCTGTTGCCGGGTCAAATTTTCAATTCCAATGGGCTCAGCCTGGCCAGTTTGATCCGGGGGTGGGGCGCCGAGTGCCAGCACCGTCACGTTCCAGACGACTACGACTCTACTCTTCAGGCTCTGGCCAATGCCGCGGGTGACAGCGACCTGGTATTGACCGTGGGCGGTGTCAGCGTCGGCGATCACGATCATGTGCGCCCAGCCATTGAATCCCTGGGCCAAATTGATTCGTTTAAAGTGCGCATGAAGCCGGGCAAGCCCTTTGCATTTGGCCAGATCCAAGGCGTACCGGTGTGCTGTTTGCCGGGCAATCCCGCCAGCGCCATGGTGACCTGCTGTTTGTTTGTGCGGCCTGCGATTCAGGCTCTGACGCATCAGGCGGTGACCGAGACGGGCTATCCCTTGCCGGTCAGATTCACGGTGCCTGCGGCCGAGCGGCGACGGTTTTTACGCGTGCGTTGGGTCGGGGATGGCCTGACTCTGCATCCCAATCAGGACTCCGGGGCCTTGAGCCCCATGGTGTGGGCCACCGGCCTGGCCGAGATTCCCCCGGAGCAGGCCATCGAGCGGGGCGCCATCGTGCAATACCACCCCTTTGCCGAGCTGATCTAAAGCTGGACTAAAAAGACGGCGCCAGCAGCAGGGCCATGGGCATCACCGCGATGGTCACCATGTTGCTGATCAGCACCATGCTGGCGACCTTGGCCGGCTCCTGGCCATAACGCTCGGCGACCATAAAGTTCAACACCGCAGGCGGCAGGGCACCGAACAGGATAAACACGCTGTATTGCAGCGGCTCCAGGCGCAAGAACGGCTGCAAGGCGAACACCAAAATCAGCCCCGTCAGCGGCGTCAGTAGGCTGCACCACAGGGCGATCGGCAAATCGTTCCATTTCACGCTGGCCATGCGCACCCCTAGGGCAAACAGCATTAGCGGGATACACACCTCGCCCAGGAAATCGACGCCGGTGTCCAGCATCGGCGGCAACTTGATGTTCAGGATATTCATGCTCAATGCGGCCACGGTGGCGATCAGGGTGGGAATCGACAGTCCATTCAGGACCCGAGCCTTGCGATCCAGAATGTAAAATCCCAGGGTGAAGTGCATGACCATCTCGATCACAAACAGCACCACAATGGCGGGCATCGCAGCGTCGCCAAAGGCCAGATACACCAGCGGCAGGCCCAGGTTTCCGGTGTTGGTAAACATGGCCGGCGGCACAAAGGTGCGCGGGTCATAGCCCAACAGGCGACTCAGGGGCCAGACCAGCAGACCCGATCCCAGGATGACCAGCAAACCGCCAATGGCCAGGTCGGTGTACAGCATCAGATCGAACTCGGCATCCGAGAAGGATGCAAAGATCAAAATCGGGACAAACAGGTCCATGTTGAGCTGATTGGTGACCCGCATGTCAGGGTTTTTATAGCGCGCGTAGGCGGCCCCGATGCTGACAATAATCAGCACGGGCACCATGGTGTCCAGGATTCGGCTGATGACTTCCATTAGCGCGCCAGTAGCACAATCAGGCGTTTGGGTCCGTGTACGCCATAGGCCAGTACCTGGGCGATATCCGCACTTTTAGAGGGCCCAGAAATCAACAGGGCGTTGGTCGGCATGCCGTCCTGCCAAGCCTGCTCGGTCAGCACCTCGGTCAGGGTATTGTTCAGATCCCGAGCGAATAACAGCGCGATGTGCACCGGGGGCACCAAGGACAATAACCGCGGCTCTTGGGTACTGGGCCAAACCACCAGGGACCCTGTTTCGGCGATGCCGCCTTTGCAGGTCGTGAACCCTGCCGCGACGTCGGCGAACAACTCGCCTTTCCAGTCCTCAATCGGCCGGTCATAGCGGCGGATTTCAGTGTTGACCGCCGAGGCCGCTTGGTCCGGCAGCTCACCGGCGCCCAACAGCAGATTTTCAAAGCCTTCCCGCTTGACCAATTCGGCCAGGCAGGTGCTCCAATCCGCCGCGCTGCACTCAATGATCTCGCCGTGCACGCTTTCCAGTTTGTCCCGGAAGCGCGTGATTTTTTCCTCGTCGCTCCATTGCTTGTCCAGGTGCACGCTTAAATCCACGGTTTGGTCGGTGGCAATCATGGCCGGCGACAGTCGACCTAAAATTCGATCTCGAGCGCTCATCGGTGGTCGTCCTTGATCATCTCGTGCAGGGTTTTCGGTGCCAGCGCAGGTTTGACACGGGTTCGAGTCCAGGGACCCATCGCGGCATTCGGAACTAACTTGCGCAGGCGGGTGGCGACTCGACCCATGGCTTTGTACGCCAAGGGGTGTCCGTGGATCCACCGCCAGGATCCCCACAGGATGGCCTCATGCAACTTGCGCAGCGCCCCCTGGCCATAGACCGATCCCTGATGATCGTTACGAGTGGCCTCGTAGCGCAACTCGCTGATCAGGCTGGGAATCGGGATTCGCACCGGGCACGACTCGCCACAGGCCCCGTTGAGCGAGCAGGCCGATAGCATCTCGCCCTGTTGATCGATGCCGTATTGTTGCGGGTTCAAAATTTGGCCGATCGGGCCGGGGTACACGGTGCCATAGGCATGGCCGCCGATCCGGGTGTACACCGGGCAGTGATTCATACAGGCACCACACCGGATGCACTTCAGGGTCTCGCGCATCTGCTCATCGTTAT
>CALKMT010000048.1 GCA_938091715.1 uncultured Litorivicinus sp. | reverse complement strand
TTTGAGCTTAGGGCTCAAACGGGCAGTGGATCGGCCAGAGCGATATGTCGATTTAAAAGACCCGCTCAAGTTTGGGTCCTAACCGCCTTTAAAAAAAACGACAACGACTGGCAAACCACCACATTGAGCGCGCGTTACGACGGGCAAAGGAGTTAGAGCTGTGAGCGAATTAGACGCTTTAATCAAGGACCTTAAACGGGACCCAAGTTTTGCCGATGAATACGACGCACTGGGTGACGAGTTCAGTCTGATTCAAACCTTTATTCAGATGCGAAAGGCGAGCGGATTAACCCAAGCCCAACTGGCCGAACGGCTAAAAACACACAAGGGAAATCTGAGCCGACTAGAATCCGGCCGTGTCTCGCCCACTTGGGCCACCATCACAAAGTATGCCGATGCCTGTGGGTTTGGCATCAAACTGACCACCAAACCCAAGTAGCGCTACTTTTTCTTCTTTTTTACAAAGCTCATCATGCGGCGCTTGCGCTGCACCTGACGCTGAGTCAACTCGTTCTTTTTACCCTCGAACGGGTTGGCCTTGGTCTTGAACTCCAACGCGATTGGCGTGCCCTTGATTTTGAGCACCTTGCGGAAGGTGTTTTCCAGATAGCGCTTCCAGGTCGCAGGCACCGAGGTGCCAAAGTTGCCGTGCATGATAAAGCGCGGCGGATTTGCCCCGCCCTGGTGAACCATGCGCACCTTGACCCGTCGACCCTGAGACAGCGGCGGCGGATGACTGGTCTGGGCGTCCAGCACCAGCTCGGTCAAACGCTTGGTCGGCCAACGCTTGGTCGCCGACTCAAAGGCTTCCTCGACGCTTGCGAACAGATCGCCAACCCCGGTGCCATGCAGGGCCGAAACGAAATGCTGGCGAGCCCAGGGCACAAACACCATGCGGCGTTCTAAATTGAATTTGATCTGATTCTTGTGATCTTGATCCAGGCCATCCCACTTGTTGATCGCAATCACCAGCGCGCGGCCTTGCTCTAACACCGTGCCGATCAGGTGCAGGTCTTGCTCGACCAGACCTTCCTGCGCATCGATCACCAAGACCACCACGTTGGATTGCTCGATCGATTGCAGCGTTTTGACAATCGAGAACTTTTCCACCGTCTCGTCGACACGGCCCCGGCGACGAACACCGGCGGTGTCGATCAAGGTGTAGGGTGTGCCCCGGCGTTCAAAGGGAATTTCGATCGAATCTCGAGTGGTGCCGGGCTGGTCATACACCACCACCCGTTCCTCGCCCAAAATGCGATTGACCAGCGTAGATTTACCCACGTTAGGACGGCCGACGATCGCAATACGAATGCCCTGATCCTCGGCATCGGGTTGCTCGACTTCTTCGGGCAACGCCGGCAAGACCGCCTCGTCCAACAAGGCATTGACGTTACGTCCATGACTGGCGGCAATCGGCCAGGGCTCGCCCAAGCCCAAGGAAAAGAATTCGTTCGAGACGGTTTCGTAATTCAGTCCATCGATCTTGTTAACGATCAACAGGTACGGCTTGTTGGAACGGCGCAGCAGATCAGCAAACTGCTCGTCAGCACTGGACAAGCCCGAGCGCGCGTCGACGATGAACAACACCAGATCGGCCTCGTCCATGGCCGCCATCGACTGTTTGGCCATTTCCGCGTCGATGCCCACTTCGTTGTGGCTGACACCGCCGGTGTCGACCACCATGCAGCGTCGGCCTCGAATGTCGGCGGTGGCGTATTTTCGATCTCGGGTTAGTCCCGGGAAGTCCGCAACCAAGGCATCGCGGCTGCGAGTTAAACGATTAAATAGGGTCGACTTGCCGACATTAGGTCGGCCGACCAGCGCAATAACTGGCAGCATTAGTTAGTGAAACCAATGCGCGCGACGCGTCCTGAATTATCCATGGCAATAACATCCTGTTCGATGGGCGTCAGACTGATGGTCCCGCCCAGCGCAGATCGGGTCCGGGCAATAAATTCGCCGGTCTGCGGATCCAATACGTGTACGACGCCCAAGCTGTCGGCCACAAATACACTGCCCTCGACGACTTGCGGCCCGCTGGGAAAGCGGAACTTCAGCCCAGGCTGACGCCATTGGACCTCACCAGTTTGGCTGTCGATGGCAAAAATTTGACCGTCGAGGTCAGTAGCAAACACTTGAGTTTCAGTCGCGCTGAGTGCGGTCAAGGAAAACACCTCGGTGTCCCAACGAACCTGGCCGTTTTGCGGATCCAAGGCCGAAACACCCGTCTGAGCTCCGGCAACGATGATGGATCCGGCAGACAACGCGGGATCGGCGTCCAGATCAATTAGCTCGTCCCGGCCCGTGCCCAAGGCGCGACGCCATGCATCCAGCCCGTCCTCGACCAGCACAGCCGCCACGTCACCGGTGTCGTCGGCCACAATGTAACCCCCGCTGATGGCCAGGGGTTTGGCTTGGCCTCGATAACCCAGGCGCGCCGCCTGACCTTGGCGTTCCCACTGCAGGTTACCGGCGAAGTCCAACTGAGCCAGATCGCCATCGGTGCTGGCGATCAACACACCTGTCTCGTTGGCGATGGGGGGCAAAATACTTTCGCGGTTCCAACGGAAGTTCCACATCGGCGCACCTGTGGTGGCATCGGCCGCCTGAATCCGACCGGACAAATCCGCCCAAAACACCTGGTTGC
>CALKMT010000047.1 GCA_938091715.1 uncultured Litorivicinus sp. | reverse complement strand
GGTTCGGGTGTTGGGGGCCAGTCGGGCCCAAGCCCGTGCCGCGCAACTGTCCGAATTTGCGTTGTTGGGTGGGTTGTCCGGATTGCTAGGGGCCGCCGGCGCCGAGTTGGGCAGTGTGTTTGTGTACCAAGCCCTGGGCGTTGAGTGGGGATTTCACGCCCTGATGTGGCTGGCGTTGCCGGTCTTGGGAGCGGGCTTGTTGATCGCAGCGGGCTACCTGGGTACCCGTCGGGTGACCCAGACTGCGCCGGCGGTGCTGTTACGCGAAGCCTAGTCCGCGTCTCCGAGATGGATCAGACCGTACAGGTCAACGACCAGATCGGGGACGTCCTTGGCCATGCGGTTGACGTTGGGGATGTCGGCCATCAGCTCGGCCATGTCCTGCTCTTCCTCGAACAGGCCGCTGAGTACCATCAGGGGCACCAAAGCCTGAGCCACTGAATCGTCGTGGCCCTCGAACCAGGCCCCGTCATCGGCAAACACACGCTCTAAATAGCCCACGGCCCATTCTTGCAAGGGATGGAAATCCTCGGTGGGTGCTTCTAACGGCGCTGGAATCCAGGGCGTGTCGCCTGCGGACAGACGCTCGTCCAAGCGAGTGGCCAAAGATTTGGCGATTTCCACCATGTCCTCGGGGGGTGTTTCGCCCCAGGCTTCGGTGGTTACACGCAGGTCATCCCACGGGGTGGGTGAGGACAGATTGGCACACACGTAACCGTGCAATCCGGGGAAGTCTAGGGCTTCTTCAGTGGAGGCGGCTGCGTCGTCCCACTTCAGACCCAATTTCTTAATCGTCAGCATGGGCGCATTGCATAGAACAATGCGCCGCAATGCAAGCTTTTAAGCGACGCTTTAGAACTGTCCGCCGCAGGCCTTGGCCCAGGCCAGGGTGTTGTCTAACATGCGGTTGCTAAAGCCCCACTCGTTGTCATACCAGCTCATGACCTTGACCAGCCGGCCCTGAACACGGGTCTGATTCAAATCCACCACGCTGGACGCGGGGTCGTGATTAAAGTCGGTGCTGACCAAGGGCAGGGTGTTGGCAACCAGAACGTCCGGTATGGCATCGGCGGCCTGTTGCAGAACCTGATTGACTTCCTCGACCGTGACATCCCGGTTGAGCGTGGCGGTCAAGTCGACCAGGGATACGTTGATGGTCGGTACTCGGACCGCCATGCCGTCCAAGACACCGTCGAGCTCGGGCAAAACCAGCCCGACCGCCGCAGCGGCACCGGTTTTGGTTGGGATCATGGACTGAGTTGCACTGCGCGCCCGATACAGATCGGTGTGATAGACGTCAGTCAGCACCTGATCATTGGTGTAGGCATGGATGGTGGTCATCAAACCACTGTCGATGCCAAAGGCGTCGTTCAACGCCTTGGCCACCGGGGCCAGGCAGTTGGTGGTGCAGCTAGCGTTCGAGATAATCTGCTGGTCGGCGCTTAATACTGAGTCGTTGACCCCGAAGACCACGGTGGCGTCCATGCTTTTGCCCGGCGCGCTGACGATGACTTTTTTGGCGCCGGCGTCTAGGTGCATGGCGGCCTTGGCCCGATCGGTAAACAGGCCGGTGCACTCGTACACCACGTCGATGTTTAAATCGCCCCAGGGCAGGGCCGCGGGATTGCGCTCGCTGAATACTTGAATCCGATCGTCGCCGATCTGCATGTCAGAGCCGGCCACGGACACTGACTGATTAAAGCGTCCATGGGTGGTGTCGTATTGAGTCAGGTGGGCGTTGATGTTGACGTCGCCCAAGTCGTTGATGGCCACCACTTGGATGCTGGCTTGCAGGTTGCGCTCGTACAGGGCGCGCAGAATGTTGCGTCCGATACGTCCGTATCCGTTAATCGCTACTCGAATCGTCATGGGGCCTCTCGCAAAATCGATTATTTTCGTAAGTTTACTAACATTTGGTCGGATTGCACGTGCTAAGTTGGGCCATAACCCCGTACAATTGCGCAAACTAACAAGATTTTCAGAGGCTTTGTCATGAACAAGACGGTTCAAACAGTCACCGACCGGATCATTGAGCGCAGTCGAGACAGTCGTGCACGGTACCTGCAGATGATTGATCAAGCGGCCTCAGACGGCCCGCTGCGTGGTGGGCTCAGTTGCGGCAACCTGGCGCACGGATTCGCGGCCTGCGGCAAAACCGATAAAGAACGCTTAAAGGGCAACGACAGCGCCAACGTAGCCATCGTGACGTCGTATAACGACATGCTCAGTGCCCACCAGCCGTTTCAGGGCTATCCCGATCAGATCAAAGCTGCCTTGTCCGCGGTCGGCAGCGTCGGCCAGGTGGCTGGGGGCGTGCCGGCCATGTGTGACGGCGTGACTCAGGGCCGTGATGGCATGGAGCTGTCATTACTCAGCCGCGACGTGATTGCCCAGGCCACCGCGGTGTCCCTGTCGCACGACATGTTTGATGCCATGTTGCTACTGGGCGTGTGCGACAAGATCGTTCCGGGCTTGTTAATCGGCGCTCTGCGTTTCGGCCACCTGCCAGCGATCTTGGTGCCAGCGGGCCCGATGCCCAGCGGCCTGCCAAACAAAGAGAAAGTCCGAATTCGTCAGTTGTTCGCCGAGGGCAAAATCGGTCGGGATGAGTTATTGGAAGCCGAATCGGCCAGCTATCACAGTGCCGGTACGTGCACCTTTTATGGCACGGCCAATACCAACCAAATGATGCTTGAAATCATGGGCTTGATGCTGCCTGGCGCGGCCTTTGAAAATCCCGGCTCGGACTTGCGCCAAGCCTTTACCGAGGCGGCTGCTTTGCGCGTCGTTGAGACCACGCACATGACCGATCAATGGACACCCATGGGCCGTGTGGTGGATGAAAAATCCATGGTCAACGGATTGGTCGGTCTGCTGGCGACCGGTGGCAGCACCAACCACACCTTGCACATGGTGGCGATTGCTCAGGCGGCAGGTATCCGAATTACCTGGGAGGACTTCGATCAGTTGTCGGCGGTGGTGCCGCTGTTATCCAAGGTGTATCCCAACGGCCAAGCGGACGTGAATCATTTCCACGCAGCGGGCGGCATGGCCTATGTCATTCACGAATTGTTGCAATCAGGCCTGTTGCACCCCGACGTCCAGACCGTGGCCGGTTATGGGCTGGAATCCTATACCCAACAAGCGCGCTTGCAGGGCGATCAACTGGCCTATGTTGATGGGCCCAAGCAAAGCCATGATGCCGAAGTCATTCGCACGGTGTTGTCGCCGTTTAAGGCCAATGGCGGCCTAAAAGTCCTAACCGGCAACCTGGGCAAGGCGGTCATCAAAATCAGTGCCGTGGATGCAGAGCATCATGTTATTGAGGCCCCGGCGGTGGTGTTCGAGCACCAGGATCACGTCAAGGCGGCCTTTGAGTCCGGCGCCATGGATCGTGATTGCATTGCGGTGGTGCGCGGCCAAGGCCCGCAAGCCAATGGCATGCCAGAGTTACACAAGCTGACGCCGTTCTTGGGTGTCCTGCAAGACAAAGGCCACAAGGTGGCGCTGGTCACGGACGGGCGTATGTCTGGCGCCTCGGGCAAGGTGCCGGCGGCTATTCACTTGTCCCCCGAAGGTGTGGCAGGCGGTGACATCGGAAAAATCCAAGACGGAGATCTGTTGCGTCTGGACGCCACCACCGGCGAGTTGACCTGGTTGGTGGATGCGGCGACT
>CALKMT010000046.1 GCA_938091715.1 uncultured Litorivicinus sp. | reverse complement strand
CATATGGCCTGGGCGCAGGTCTATACCATCGCGCAGCAAATTGAGGACCCGAAACTGGCCGCCGAGCTGGTTAAGGCCGAGGGCCTGCGCAGCGGAATTCGGTCCCGGGTGTTGGGGTTACAGTAATCACCTAGAGGATCGCGATACTTAGCCTTATTGCCCCGGCAAGCTGCACAACGCCCCACTGCCACCTTCACTGGATCCCCAAACTAGGGGATCGGGCGCGGCATAGGGATCCGGCGGCGACGTCACAACATCCATACCCAGCAGCACTATCACCACCGCCAACAGACACCAAATACCTGTCTTGCGCGTCATGCCGTCCCCCTGGCCCACAGGCGATCACGTACCCAGACCCCGCCGATCGAGCCGACAAAACCGGCCACCAGCCAAGCCCAGCCGTGCAAGCTGCCCGAGGCTATACCGCTGAACAACCCGCCCACGTTGCAGCCAAAGGCCAAGCGCGAGGACACGCCCAGCACCAAGCCCGCCAGCGCCACAATCAACCAGATCCAACGAGCCAAACCCGGCGCCAGCGGCGTTGCATCGCTGGACTTCCAAGCCGCCCAGGCAGCCCCTGCCACCAACCCAATGCTGGTCAGCGAGGTCACGTCAGTCAAAACCGAGCCGTTTAGCGTGGCCTGATTGACCGGGTGCGACCAGAACACGGCACCCGCCGGATCCCAGCCCAAGGCCAGCGAGATCTTGGCGACCCACAGGCCCAGGCCATAGACCACACCCCAGGGTTGCCCTGCGACCAGGACGTGCACGACCGCCAGCCCTGCCACAATCGCCGCCGCGGTCAACAACCGACGGTTCAAACGCGGGCCCTGGGACAGCGTTACAGCGATCAATCCGACCAACAACAAACCGGCCCAGGTCAGGCTAAGGGACAGGCCGACGCCTAACTCGTTTAAATCCACCGTCGTGTGGGAAAAAGTCGCCAAGGCCGAGGGCAAGAGCAGCGTGCCCAGGAACGAGCCGATGCAGAAAAACGGCAGGGCCACCAGCGCGACCAAATTGCCCGAGCCTGCATTGACCAAGGTGCCGCTGCCACAGCCCAACACCAGTTGCATAGCAAAGCCAAACACGGCCGCCGCCAGCACCATGCTGATCGACACCGGCGCGATGGCGCCAATGAATTGCTCATTACCCGCCAACAGCGGCTGGATAAAGCTGGCCGCCAGGCCGATCGCCAGCAGTTGCGCCAGCAGGCCTTGAGCATTGCGCTCGCGGATGAAACGGCGCCAGGGCCCGGCAAAGCCGAACCCCATGCGCTCAAGCGTGTAACCCAGGCCCAGCCCGATCGCCAACAGCAGCGCGAAACGAAGTCCCGCGGCCACCGTTAAGCCCAGAACGGCGACCAGCGCCAGACCCAATCTAAGCATCTTAGTTAGCGAGGCCTTTGACGAAGTTGCGAGTCTTCAGCCATGCAAACTCCAGCGCACCCGGGACGTTGTCCATGGGCTTGTCCAGGTTTGACCACTCGACCATGGATTCCGCGTACAGCTTGACCTGGTCTACTTCGGCCAGCTCGCTTAACACGAACCAGTTGGTCGCAGCCCAGTGGCCGGTGTTGCAGTAGCTGACGGTATTGGCGACGCTCAAGCCGTTGGACTCGACGATGCCGCGTACCGCATCAGCAGATTTCAACAGGGCACTGTCCTTGTCGAAAAAGGCGTCAAAGGCAAAGTGGTCCGCACCGGGCAAAATGCCGGGACGCTTGGCCGCACCGTGCCAGGCCTTGCCCTGATAAAAGGCATCCAGGCGCGAGTCCAACAAACGCGCGGTTGAGTCGCTCTCGATCGCGGCTGTCGAGGCATACCACTGATCGTTAAAGCTCAATTCCAGTGCCACCGGGCTGACCGCGGGGGCATCGGCCGTGATGGGCTGCTTGGCCGCGACATAGCTTTTGTAGCCGCCGTTTAGGATCGACAGGTCATCGTAGCCGACGCTTTTTAGGGTCCAATAAACACGTGCCGCCGCACCGAAATCGGTCGAGGTTTCCCCAGCATGCACAATCACAATCGGGTCATCGGCCAACAGACCCTTGGAGCCTAGGGCTTGCGCCAGCTCGGTCAATTTGGGCAAAGCGCCGGGGTTATTTTTCGGCCCACGAAAGGTGCCGTAGGGCAGGTAAACCGCGCCATCGATACGGGCCTTGGCCACGTCTTCGGGTGTGCGCTGAATTTCCAGGACCTTGACCGAATCCCGTAACTCGGCCAACTCGTCGACCGAAATGACCGGGGCCAGATCGGCCCAGGCCGAGGTTGCAGTCAGTGTTGCCACCGCCGCCAGTGTTTTGATCGTTTTCATAACGTCCTCCAATTTGTTGAGGGCGAGGATAACGACCCTTTGAAATATCTAAAAAGAATAGATAATTCAAAAGTTAGATCATTTAGCTATATAAACCTCAGGCCGCCAGGCCATACCCCACCCCAGGTTTGTTAACGATCCAGGACTTGCTGGGCAGCCGGTCGGCGACCTTGCGTCGGATGTTCAGGATATGGGTGCAGACGGTATTGACCGTGACCGCCCGCTGATAGGTGCACCGGGTCAGCTCGCTGTAAGGGACAATCTGGCCGGGGGTCTGAAACAGGCGACGTAACAGTCGTTGCTCGCTGCGAGTCAGGGGAATCGCCGTGCGGCCAATCATCAGGGAACGATTACCCACGGTCACGGGGACGTCGGCG
>CALKMT010000045.1 GCA_938091715.1 uncultured Litorivicinus sp. | reverse complement strand
GATCGTCGTTGCCAGGCCCAAGGCTTCTAGGCGGCTATAAATAAAGGGTTTAAACAGCTCCAGCGCCATTTTCTTGGGCAGACCACACTGGTGCAGTTTCAAGCTAGGTCCGACCACGATCACCGAACGGCCAGAGTAGTCGACTCGCTTACCCAACAGGTTCTGACGGAAACGACCCTGCTTACCCTTGATCATGTCGGCCAAAGATTTCAGAGGACGCTTGTTCGAACCGGTAATGGCACGACCGCGACGGCCGTTATCCAACAAGGCATCAACCGATTCCTGCAACATACGCTTTTCGTTGCGCACGATGATGTCAGGCGCACGCAGTTCGAGCAGGCGCTTTAGACGGTTGTTACGGTTGATGACTCGGCGATACAGATCGTTCAAGTCAGAGGTGGCAAAGCGACCTCCGTCCAGGGGCACCAAGGGGCGCAGATCCGGCGGAAGCACCGGCAAGACCTGCATGATCATCCACTCAGGACGGTTACCCGACTGCTGGAAGGCCTCAAGCAGCTTCAAACGCTTGGCGATCTTCTTAATGCGAGTCTCAGAACCGGTGCTTTCCAGTTCTTCGCGCAGCTGTACGATCTCGGCGTCCAGGTCCATGTCTTTCATGTACGCCTGGATTGCCTCGGCGCCCATCAAGGCGGTGAATTCTTCACCCTCCTCTTCGGTCAGCGTGTAGTACTCCTCTTCGCTCAACACCTGGCCTGCTGACATGCTAGTCAGAGCTGGGTCGGTGACCATGTAGGCCTCGAAGTACAGAACGCGTTCGATGTCGCGCAACGTCATGTCCAGCATCAAACCGATGCGTGAGGGCAATGACTTCAGGAACCAGATGTGTGCAACCGGGCTGGCCAACTCGATGTGACCCATACGCTCACGACGGACCTTGGCCAGCGTGACTTCAACGCCACACTTTTCACAGATCACACCACGGTGCTTTAGGCGCTTGTACTTACCGCACAAGCACTCGTAGTCCTTGACGGGCCCAAAGATACGGGCACAAAACAGGCCGTCACGCTCGGGCTTGAACGTCCGGTAGTTAATAGTCTCGGGCTTTTTCACTTCGCCGAATGACCAGCTACGGATTTCTTCCGGGCTGGACAGGCCGATGCGAATGGCGTCGAACTCGTTTGTCGCGCTTTGCTGGCGCAGCAGATTCATTAAGTCTTTCATAATACTGTCTCTGTGCCCCTTATTCGCTTTCCAGCTCGATGTTGATACCCAACGAGCGGATCTCTTTAACCAATACGTTGAAGGATTCAGGCATACCGGGCTCCATCTGGTGGTTACCGTCGACGATGTTCTTGTACATCTTGGTACGTCCGTTCACGTCGTCCGACTTGACCGTCAGCATTTCCTGCAAGGTGTAGGCGGCGCCATAGGCTTCCAGTGCCCAGACCTCCATCTCACCAAAGCGCTGACCACCGAACTGGGCCTTACCACCCAAGGGCTGCTGGGTGACCAGCGAGTAAGAACCGGTGGAACGAGCGTGCATCTTGTCGTCGACCAGGTGGTTCAACTTCAGCATGTACATGTAACCCACGGTCACAGGGCGATCAAACGAGTCACCGGTGCGGCCGTCATATAGCGTGCACTGACCCGATTCGGGCAAGTCGGCCAAACGCAGCAGAGTTTTGATCTCGCTCTCTTTGGCACCGTCGAATACCGGTGTTGCAATCGGGACACCGCCTTCTAGGTTCTTGCACAGATCGATGATTTCTTCGTCCGTGAAGCTATCCAGGTCTTCAACCCGCAGACTGTCGTCCGCTTTATTGTAAACCTCGTCTAGGAACTTACGCAGCTTAGCGACTTCGTGCTTGGCCTCGACCATCGCACCGATCTTCCGGCCCAGGCCTTTGGCGGCCCAACCTAGGTGGGTCTCTAGGACCTGACCTACGTTCATACGCGATGGAACGCCCAAGGGGTTCAACACGATATCGACCGGCTCGCCATGCTCGTCAAACGGCATGTCTTCAACCGGCATGATGACCGAGATCACACCTTTGTTACCGTGACGGCCAGCCATCTTGTCACCCGGCTGAATGCGACGCTTAACGGCGACGTAAACTTTGACAATCTTGAGCACGCCAGGCGCCAAATCATCACCGGTAGAGAGCTTGCCACGCTTGGTTTCAAAGCGCTTATCTAGGTTAGCTTTCAGTTCACTCAGCTGAGTTTCAGACTGCTCAATCTGTTCGTTCAGGCTGTCGTCTTTCATGCGCAGCTTGAAGAAATCGGTCTGCTCAAGTCCAGCCAGCAATTCCCGAGTTAGCTTGGTGCCCTTCTTGATGCCAGCGCCTGACACCACTTCCTGGCCATCCAGCAGGTTAGCCAGACGGTTAAAGGCGTCCTGAGCAACGATTCGATACTCTTCGTTCAGGTCCTTACGAACCTCGTCAAGCTGGCCCGCTTCAATTTGAATCGCGCGCTCGTCCTTCTCGATGCCATCACGGGTAAAGATCTGAACGTCGATGACTGTGCCTTTCACGCCCGAGCCGACGCGCAACGACGTATCTTTCACATCGCTGGCTTTCTCGCCAAAGATTGCACGCAGCAGTTTTTCTTCGGGCGTCAGCTGGGTTTCGCCTTTGGGCGTTACCTTGCCGACCAGAATGTCCCCTGCGCCCACTTCGGCACCAATGTAAACCACGCCAGTCTCGTCCAACTTGGCCAGCGCCGACTCACCCACGTTGGGGATGTCAGAGGTAATTTCCTCGGCACCCAACTTGGTGTCACGGGCCACACAGGTCAGTTCCTGAATGTGGATGGTGGTAAAGCGGTCTTCTTGAACGACGCGCTCCGAAATCAGGATCGAGTCTTCGAAGTTGTAACCATTCCATGGCATGAAGGCCACGCGCATGTTCTGGCCCAAGGCCAATTCACCTAGGTCAACGGAAGGACCGTCGGCCAAAATATCGCCACGACCAACACTGTCACCAGGCGACACGATCGGACGCTGGTTCATGCAAGTGTTCTGGTTTGAACGGGTGTATTTGGTCAGATTGTAGATGTCCACACCGGCTTCGCCCAAGGTGGTCTCGTCATCATTGACGCGAACCACAATACGCTTGGCGTCGACACGCTCGATCACACCGCCACGCTTGGCTACGACGCAAACGCCCGAGTCCGCGGCTACAGTGCCTTCGACACCCGTGCCGACCAGCGGCTTCTCGGCGCGCAACGTTGGGACCGCCTGACGCTGCATGTTGGCACCCATCAGTGCTCGGTTGGCGTCGTCGTGCTCGAGGAACGGAATCAATGAGGCGGCCACCGAAACAACCTGACGCGGACTGACGTCCATAAAGGTCACTTTTTCGGGCGGCTGAACGGTAAATTCGTTTTCATAACGAACCTGAACCAATTCGTCGGTCAGTTCGTTCTTGTCGTTCATGGTCGCTGATGCCTGAGCAATAATTTGCTCGGCTTCTTCGATCGCCGACAGGTATTCAATCTCGTTGGTGACCTTGCCGTCGATGACCTTGCGATACGGGCTTTCGAGGAAACCGTATTCGTTAGTCCGGGCGTAGGTCGCCAAGCTGTTGATCAAGCCAATGTTTGGACCTTCCGGAGTCTCGATCGGACACACGCGACCGTAGTGAGTCGGGTGTACGTCACGAACTTCAAAGCCTGCGCGTTCGCGAGTCAAACCGCCCGGGCCCAAGGCCGAAACACGACGCTTGTGCGTGACTTCAGACAAGGGGTTGTTCTGGTCCATAAACTGCGACAACTGGCTGGAGCCAAAGAACTCTTTGACTGCAGCGGCGACCGGCTTGGCGTTGATCAGATCTTTGGGAGTCAGACCTTCGCTTTCGGCCTGCGACAGACGCTCGCGAACCGCGCGCTCGACGCGCACTAAACCGACACGGAACTGGTTTTCAGCCATCTCGCCAACACAGCGCACACGACGGTTACCCAGGTGGTCAATGTCGTCCACTTGACCGCGACCATTACGGATGTCGATCAAGGTCTTCATGACCGCCAAGATGTCATCACGCGCCAGGATCATCTCACCGGTGTCGGTGTCGCCACCTTCGGTCTTGGCCTTGCCCACGCGACGGTTGAACTTCATGCGACCAACTTTCGACAGGTCATAGCGATCCCCGTCGAAGAACAAGCCGTCAAACAGCTTCTTCGCAGACTCGTCCGTCGGCGGCTCGCCAGGACGCATCATGCGATAGATCTCGACCAACGCACTGGCCTGATCACGAGTCGGATCGGCTGACATGGTGTCAGACACGAAGGCGCCCTGATCCAGCTCGTTGGTGTAGATGCACTCAAACTTGGTGATCTTGGCCGCGCGCATGGATTCCAGCAGTTCAGGCGTGATCGGCGTGTTACAGGCAGCGATCAGCTCACCGGATTCCTTGTTGACCAAGTCATCGGCCAACACCTTGCCGACCAGATATTCATCCGGCACCGGCAACGCAGTAATTTCTGCTTTGGTCAGCTCGCGTACATGCTTGGCGGTGATGCGCTTGTTTGCGGGCACCAAAACTTTGCCTGACTTGTCGACCAAGTCGAATGACAGGGTCTCGCCGCGCAGACGCTCGTGCACCAAGGTCATGTTGGCGCTGCCTTTGAGCAGCTTGAAAGAAATGTTCTCGAAGAACTGTCCAAGAATTTCCTTCTCTGTCATCCCCATCGCACGCAACAAAATACTGGCGTGCAACTTACGACGACGGTCGATTCGAACAAACACCAAATCTTTGGGGTCCATCTCGAAATCTAGCCATGAACCACGGTAAGGAATGATCCGCGCGCTGTAGAGCAGTTTGCCCGACGAGTGGGTCTTACCCTTGTCGTGCTCGAAGAATACACCCGGTGAACGGTGCAACTGAGACACGATGACTCGCTCGGTACCGTTAATGATAAAGGTACCGTTGTCAGTCATCAGCGGGATTTCGCCCATGTAGACTTCTTCTTCGCGAATGTCCTTGACTGCGCGGGTGCTCGACTCTTTGTCGTAGATCACCAGGCGAGTCTTAACCCGCAACGGGGCCGCAAAAGTATCGCCGCGTAAGATGCATTCTTTTTCATCAAAGGCCGGTTCGCCCAGACGATAGCTGACGTATTCCAACACCGCGTTTTCAGAAACGCTCTTGATTGGGAATACAGACTGGAAGGCGGCATCGAGGCCACTGCCACTCTCGGTGGTGGCAACACCTCCGGATTCCAGGAATTTACGATAAGAATCCAGCTGGATCGCCAACAAGGGCGGAACTTCCATTGCCTGAGGAAGTTTGCTGAAGTCCTTACGAATGCGCTTCTTTTCGGTATACGAGTAAGCCATCAATGTGCCTCTGCTCAAGTTTCCGGACCACCATCGGTCCTTGATAATTTATCCCGGGGGATACGGGTAACGCGCCCTAAACGCCCTATCCGTAACACCCGGTCGACCTCTGAAATTTCTATGAAACTCCAGAGACGCGTAAAGGCCGGCGGCAAAAAGCCACCAGCCTAAACGCGGAATTAAGCGAAGAGTATTACTTCAGCTCTACAGAAGCGCCGGCTTCTTCAAGCTGCTTCTTGACCTCTTCTGCTTCTTCCTTGCTCGCGCCTTCCTTCACGGTAGCGGGAGCGCCGTCGACCATTTCCTTGGCTTCTTTCAGGCCAAGACCGGTAACGCCACGAACGACCTTGATGACGTTAACTTTCTTTTCGCCAGCACCAGTCAATACCACGTCGAACTCAGTCTGCTCTGCAGCGGCAGCAGCGTCGCCACCCGCAGCAGGTGCAGCAACAGCAACAGCAGCTGCGGCAGTTACGCCGAACTTCTCTTCCATTGCTTCTACCAGTTCAACCACTTCCATTACGCTCATTTCAGCGATGGCGTTCAAAATGTCTTCTTTAGCAATTGCCATTTTTCAATTCTCCAAATATGGGATGCACTGCTTATGCAGCGGCTTCTTTCTGTTCTTTGACGGCTTGTACGGTACGAACCAACTTGGTCGGTACTGCATCCAAGGTTTGAGCCAGCTTGGTGATAGGTGCGTTCATTACACTCATCAGCATGCTGATTGCCTGGTCCTTGGTCGGCAGCTTCGCTACCGCTTCCAACTGGCTGCCATCCATTAGCTTGCCGCCTAGGGCAATACCACGGACTTCGAGCATGTCGTTTTCTTTGACGGCGTCTTTTAGAAGACGGGCCGCCGCGCCTGGATCTTCCAGACTGAAAGCGAACAAGCTAGGACCGACCAAAGCCGGATCCATGCACTCGAATTCGGTGCCAACCACTGCCCGACGCGCCAGGGTGTTACGCACAACGCGCAAGTACACTCCGGTTTCACGTGCTTTCGCACGCAGCTCGGTCAGTTGATCCACGGTCATACCGCGGTAGTCAGCAACGACAGCAGACAGAGCGCCTGACGCAACTTCATTGACTTCAGCAACAATCTGCTGCTTGTCTTCTAGTCGCAATGCCATGGGCATCTCTCCTGTTTATTGATGAAAACACTCCGCTGTGCGGAGCACCCTTTTGGTGTTCTCATCGAAATTCGATGGGGAACACCGCCTGCGCAGGAAATTAAGAAAGGAGCCCAGAAGGGCAAATTTCACCTGCGGTCTTGGACGGCTCTGGCAAGAAACTCACCAGAACCCCCAAAATCTTTTAACGCTCGCCCAGTGACGCCTGGTCGATGATCAAGCCCGGTCCCATGGTTGAGGACAGCGTGATCTTTTTCACGTAAACGCCCTTGGCAGAAGCCGGCTTGGCCTTACGAAGATCGGACAACAAGGCCTCAACGTTTTCCTGCAACTTGGCGGGCTCAAAACCAACGCGACCGACGGGCGCATGAATGATGCCGTTCTTGTCGACGCGGTAGCGGATCTGACCGGCCTTGGCGTTCTTGACTGCCTCAGCAACGTTCGGCGTGACTGTGCCTACCTTGGGGTTAGGCATCAGGCCACGGGGACCTAGAATCTGACCCAACTGGCCAACGACACGCATGGCGTCGGGGCTAGCGATCACAACATCAAAGTCCATCTGGCCGGCTTTGACCTGCTCAGCCAGATCTTCCATGCCCACAACGTCAGCGCCTGCTTCTTTAGCGGCGTCAGCGTTTGCACCACCGGTGAAGACGGCAACGCGAACGTCCTTGCCTGTACCGTTCGGCAACACAGTAGCACCACGAACCACTTGGTCCGATTTACGCGCATCAATGCCCAAGTTAACGGCCACATCGACTGACTCGGTGAACTTAACGGTGCTCAACTCTTGCAACAGAGCTGCGGCATCGGCAAACGCGAAGGTTTGTCCGGGCTGAACTTTCTCAGCAATCGCCTTTTGGCGCTTTGTCAGCTTAGCCATTTATAGACCCTCCACATTCAAGCCCATGGAACGAGCAGTACCCGCAATGGTACGAACCGCAGCATCCATGTCAGCAGCCGTCATGTCGGGCTCTTTCGTGGTGGCGATTTCTTCCAGTTGTGCGCGCGTCACAGTACCGACTTTCTCGGTATTGGGACGTGCAGAACCGCTTTTTAGGCCAGCGGCTTTTTTCAGCAGCACAGACGCGGGAGGCGTCTTGGTAACAAAGGTAAAGCTGCGGTCACTGTATACGGTGATGACCACAGGAATTGGCAAGCCCGCTTCAACACTTTGGGTCTGGGCGTTAAACGCCTTACAGAATTCCATAATGTTAACGCCGTGCTGACCCAACGCGGGGCCAACCGGTGGGCTGGGGTTTGCTTGACCCGCTGCAACTTGCAGCTTGATGTAGGCTTCGATCTTCTTAGCCATGATTTTCTCCTAATTGGGTATTAACGCCGTGAGGCTCCCCTGACGACAGTGTCGCCGTTAACGCTTAACCCTTGGAAACTTGAGCGAACTCGAGTTCAACCGGGGTTGAGCGACCAAAAATTACAACCGCAACTTGCAGGCGGCTCTTGTCGTAGTTGACCTCTTCGACAACGCCATTGAAATCTGCAAACGGACCATCGATGACACGGACCATTTCGCCCGGCTCGAACAAGGTCTTTGGACGTGGCTTGTCGGCGTCGACGCTGACCCGATTAAGGATCTCGTCCGCCTCGGCCTGGCTAAGCGGGCGCGGCTTGTCAGCCGTACCGCCAATAAAGCCCAAAACACGCGACACGTTTTTAACCAGGTGCCAACTCTCGTCTTCCATTTCCATCTCGACCATCACGTAGCCGGGATAGAACTTGCGCTCGCTTTTGCGCTTCTTGCCATCACGAATTTCAACGACCTCTTCGGTCGGAACCAAGATCTGACCGAATTTTTCTTCCATGCCGGCCAACTCAACCTTCTCTTGAAGGGAGCGCATGACATGTTTTTCGTAGCCAGAAAAGGCCTGTACGACGTACCAGCGTTTCATAGTTCTCTCTTAACCAATAACGGAGGAAACGCCCCACCCGATCAGGGAATCCAATCCCCACATCAGGAGCGCCATCACCAAGGTGACACCAATAACAATCATGGTGGTTTGCGTAGCTTCAGGGCGCGTAGGCCAAACAACGCGGCGAAGCTCGCCCCGAGCCTCGCGAATTAGGTCGGCAAATGCCCGGCCCTTGACCGTCTGTAAAGCAACAAAGCCGGCCAGCACCAAAATGGCGACCGCAGCCAAGGCGCGATACAGGACCGACTCGCCGCTAAAGTAGGCGTTGCCGACCGCCAGTCCACCCACCAAACCAACGACGACGATCCATTTCAGGATGTCCAGCGGGTTGGAGGATTGTGCTTCGGTGTTTGCGCTCATTTCTTCTCACATACAAAAAAGCTGACACAGCGTCCTGCATCAGCGGGAATATGGCAGGCCCAGAGGGATTCGAACCCCCGACCCTCGGTTTTGGAGACCGATGCTCTACCAGCTGAGCTATAGGCCTAGATCTCAGGAGCGCGGATTCTACGGGTATCGTAGGGGCTCGTCAACAAGGCTCATGAACATGATTTTAAGGAGCGTCGGCTCGTGATAGAGCGCATCAATAGAAAGCCTGCCGGACTCGCTGTCCAAGCGCCTTTAAAATCATGTCATCTCGCCCAGCGACCGAATTTACTCACTCTCCGGTTGAGTCGCGTCGGTTCGTGATAGAGCGCATTAATAGACGGCCTGCCGGACTCACTGTCCAAGCGACTCAATCCGTCGGCGACCTCCCAGAACGGTTTGGCGTTAGTACGCCTTAACCCCACCCGTTTGCCTAAACGAAACCGTCGCCGGTGAAAGGCGATCGCCCGAGCGGACTTGCAACCGCAGGTTGCACCGAGCGAGGGGATTGCTCTTTCACTCAGTGAGCGAAGCGATCGCTCTTTCGAAACCAAAAAAAAGCCCCGGCAATGCCGAGGCTCTTTCGATCCGTTGGGCCGAAGCCCAAGGACTGTCTTACTTCAGGATCTTGGCTACAACGCCCGCACCTACAGTACGGCCGCCTTCACGAATCGCGAAGCGTAGACCTTCTTCCATCGCGATCGGCGCGATCAAAGTGACGGTCATCTGGATGTTGTCACCCGGCATAACCATTTCTACGCCGTCAGGCAATTCACACGCACCGGTCACGTCAGTCGTACGGAAGTAGAACTGAGGACGATAGCCTTTGAAGAACGGCGTGTGACGGCCGCCTTCGTCCTTGGACAGAACGTAGACTTCAGCAGTGAACTCGGTGTGAGGGGTGATTGAGCCCGGCTTGGCCAATACTTGGCCACGCTGTACTTCGTCACGCTTCGTGCCACGCAGAAGAACACCGACGTTCTCGCCTGCACGGCCTTCGTCCAGCAACTTACGGAACATTTCAACACCGGTACAGGTGGTCTTGCCCGTGTCTGCGATACCAACGATTTCGATTTCGTCGCCGACGTTCACAATGCCACGCTCAACACGGCCGGTCACAACCGTGCCACGACCTGAGATTGAGAACACGTCTTCGATCGGCAGCAAGAAAGGCTGGTCAACCGCACGCTCGGGCTCAGGGATGTACTCGTCCAGGGTCTCGACCAGCTTCTGCACTGCAGGCATGCCGATGTCTGAAGTGTCGCCTTCGAGGGCTTTCAGAGCAGAACCGATGACGATCGGTGTGTCGTCGCCCGGGAACTCGTACTGGTCTAGAAGTTCACGAACTTCCATCTCAACCAATTCCAGCAGCTCTTCGTCGTCAACCATGTCTGCCTTGTTCAGGAAGACCACGATGTAAGGAACGCCTACCTGACGTGACAGCAGGATGTGCTCACGCGTCTGGGGCATCGGGCCGTCGGCCGCTGAACAGACCAAGATCGCGCCGTCCATCTGGGCAGCACCGGTGATCATGTTCTTGACGTAGTCGGCGTGGCCGGGGCAGTCAACGTGCGCGTAGTGACGAGTCGGGGACTCATACTCTACGTGAGAGGTTGCAATGGTAATACCACGCTCACGCTCTTCAGGTGCGTTGTCAATCTGGTCAAATGCACGGGCTTCACCGCCGAATACTTCCGCACATACGCGCGTCAGTGCTGCAGTCAAAGTGGTTTTACCGTGGTCAACGTGACCAATGGTGCCCACGTTTACGTGGGGCTTGGAACGTTCAAAGGTTTCTTTTGCCATGAGTCAGGCTCCTATTAACCGTTGTTCTTTTTAATGATTTCGTCAGCCACCGAGTTCGGCGCTTCCGCGTATTTTTTGAATTCCATGCTGTATGACGCACGGCCTTGAGTGAAACCACGCAAGTCCGTTGCATAACCGAACATTTCGGCCAAAGGAACTTCTGCGGTAACAATCTTGATGCCGTTAACGCCGTCATCCATGCCGCCTACTAGGCCGCGACGACGGTTAAGGTCACCAATCACGTCACCCATGTTTTCTTCAGGGGTCGTAACTTCAACCTTCATCATCGGCTCGAGCAATGCCGGGTTCGCTTCAAGCGCGCCCTTCTTCATTGCCATTGAACCGGCGATCTTGAACGCCATTTCGTTCGAGTCGACATCGTGATACGAGCCGTCGATCAACGTGGCACGAATACCCAGCAGAGGATAACCAGCGATAACGCCGTTCTTCATCTGCTCTTCGATGCCCTTGGATACCGCAGGAATGTATTCCTTGGGAACCACACCACCGACGATTTCGTTGACGAATTCGAAGTTCTCTTCAGCGTCCAAAGGCAGCGGGTCGATCTTGACGACTACGTGGCCATACTGACCGCGACCGCCTGACTGACGTACAAACTTACCTTCGACTTCAACGCCATTACGAATGCACTCACGGTAAGACACCTGCGGCGCACCGATGTTGGCTTCAACGTTGAATTCACGACGCATACGGTCAACCAGGATGTCCAGGTGAAGCTCACCCATGCCTGAGATGATGGTCTGCCCAGTCTCTTCGTCGGTCTTGACACGGAATGAGGGATCTTCTTGAGCCAGCTTGCCCAATGCGATGCCCATCTTCTCCTGGTCGGCCTTTGACTTGGGCTCAACCGCCACGCTGATCACGGGCTCAGGGAATTCCATACGCTCAAGTACGATCGGCTTGTCTTGCGAACACAGGGTGTCACCGGTGGTGACGTCCTTTAGACCCACCGCAGCGGCAATGTCGCCCGCGCGAACTTCTTTG
>CALKMT010000044.1 GCA_938091715.1 uncultured Litorivicinus sp. | reverse complement strand
CAAGAAATACTGGCATCTGGACTAGGATGGGCAAACACCCTCCCAGCGGGTTAATTTTTTCTTTCTTGTACAGATCCATCATCTCTTTGGACAGACGCTGTTTGTCATCGCCGTACAACTCACGCAGGCGAGTCATCTCGGGCGTAAACTTACGCATCCGGGCCATTGAGGCATAAGCGGCGGCCGACAGCTTGAAGAACGCCAACTTAACCAGCAGCGTGACGGCCATGATCGACACACCCCAGTTGCCCAGGTACTCCTGCAAAAAGCTCAGCACCATAAAAATGGGCTGGGAAATAAACCACAGCCAACCGTAGTCAACCGTTAAGTTCAAACCATCAGACAGCGACTCGAGGACGTCCTGATGCTTGGGTCCTGTGTAGAGCTGAGCCGAGAACGAGGCGGTCTGACCGGGCGCAATGTCAGTGGCTTGACCCACGATTCGGCCAACATGATCGCCGGCGGCGGTTTGGGTGAAGCTGTAGACAGGTTGATCCGCAGCGTCGGGAACCCAGGCCGAGACAAAATAATGCTGTACTAACGCCAGATACGAGCCCGGTACCGATTGTGTTTTTAGGCTGGCATTAATTTCAGCCACCGACGTACGGTCTGCCACTTCGTCCAGGTCAACTTTGAAGTACCGCTCTTCCGAGGTCTTAAGTGCAAAGCCTAAAAACGCCTGCACGCCCATACTGGTCTGAGTGCTGGGGTCTTGAGAATTATCGCGCTTTAGCTGATGAAAGGGCGCAATGCGCAGCGTGTCCGAGGATTTGTTAAAGACCTCGTGTTTGACTTCAACCACGTGCGAGCCGCGGTTCAGGGTGAAGGTCTTGGTGACTTGCGTCCGCTCGTCTTCCCATACAAAGGGGACGGATAGCTGGTCACCGGTCATCACTTGGGCGGTGCTGGCCGGCACATAGGTCGGTCGGCCTTCGGCGGTATCAATCTGGGTCAGGCCGGACTGGGCCAAGTAAGTACGTTCCTGGTTGTCTAACAACGCAAACGCAATATCAGGCTGGGCGAGCACCACGGGATAGTTTTTCAATTCCGAACGCAGGATGTCGCCGCCGTTCAAATCGATAAAGACCTTTAAGGTGTCGCTTTCCAGTGTCCAAACAGAGGTGTTGATCTGGGTGTCGATGGTCACCGCGCCGGTGGGGGCTGGAGCGGTATCTGGCAGCGCTTCGCTGCCGATGGTCTCGATGCCTGCCGCACTGGGTGCGGTTGCAGTGGCAGCGGCCGGCGCGGTCGCGGCGACTGGCGTCACAGGTTGCCCGTAGTCCTGATTCCATTGCAGGATCAGCAAGTATGTCGTGATGGCGAGTGCGCCGCCTAAAAGAATTCGTTGAATGTCCATTTCTCTACTCGTTAGATTCTGCAGACTTGGGTGGAACCGGATCGTAGCCGCCTGCACAGGCAGGGTGGCAACGTCCAACTCGACGCACAGCCAAAATAACGCCTCGCAGTATGCCGTGAATCTCGATGGCTTCAAGGGCGTATTGACTGCAAGTCGGCATATATCGGCAGCGTGGGCCGATCAGAGGCGACAGCGCTAGCTGGTAAAACCGAATCAACCAGCGGGCCAGAGTTTTCACGGCAGTTTTGCGACCAGCCGCGTCAATTGGTCATTTAGTTGATGATAAAGGCCCGCGGTGTGCAACTCGGCCGGGGCTTGTTTGACCATAAAGATGACGTCTAACCCTTCGGCCAATGGATGGCTGCGCAGGACCTCGCGCGCGACCCGCCTGAAGCGATTGCGATCAACCGCGCGGCGCAATTTCTTTTTTGACGTAATCAGCCCAATACGATGAGCTTGACCGTCATTTCGCTTGGCTAACACAAAAACGTCTTTGGCATGCTGACGCGAATCAGGCTGCGAAAAGACGTTTTGAAATTGGCTGGCCCCGCGTAGTGGTTGTAGCGGGCGGTCAGTCAAACTTAGGCGCTTAGGACCTTGCGGCCTTTAGCACGACGGCGCTTTAGAACCAAACGGCCGTTCTTGGTCGCCATACGAGCGCGGAAGCCGTGGGTGCGCTTACGTTTGATAACGCTGGGTTGGAAAGTACGTTTCACTGGTTAATCCTCGTTGTGCGTCATAGCGCAAAAGTGGGCGCGAAATATACGTGTCGTCGGGCCTGTGTGCAAGTTCTTTGGAGCGTTTGTCTAAAATCCATAGTTATCCACAGATGGCAGGGGTCGGGCCCGACTGGCCAAGCTCGCTTATTCGCAGGTTATCCACAGATTTTTCCCGAGGCAAATAAAATTCCCGTTATTTATTAGAGGCTTACAACTTTTTCCCCAGTTATTGACGAAAAAGGTTTGTACCTGTGAATAAGTTTGGCAGACTGCCTCTCGTACTGCGCAACCGAGTCCCCACCACGCCGCGGCTTGGTTGCAACCCCAACGATAAGAACGCACCGGAGGCGCCTACGTGGCTTGGAACGATTGCCTGACTTCATTAGAACAAGAATTGCCTGCGGATCAGTTCAACACCTGGATTCGTCCGCTGCAGGTCGAGGCCGACGCCAGTCGAGTCAAGATTCTAGCGCCAAACCGGTTTGTTAAGGATTGGGTAGCCGATCGTTATTTAAGCCGGATTAAAGAGCTGGTTAGTGATCAAGGGGATGTCCGGGTCACGATCGAAGTCGGCAGCGCAGGTTCTGCTCGATTAACCGCCAAGCCGGCCGCCACCCAGCGGCCTCCGTCGACCACAGTGTCAGGCCAACAAAGCCGTGAGCGCCAACCGGTTGAAGGTTCGGTCAAGCATACCAGCCGGCTAAATCGCTCGTTTACCTTTGACAACTTTGTCGAAGGCAAGAGCAACCAACTGGCCCGCGCCGCCGCGCAACGGGTTGCCGAGAACCCTGGCGAGGAATACAACCCACTGTTTCTATATGGTGACACCGGGTTGGGTAAAACCCACTTGATGCATGCCGTGGGTAACCA